>QNER01000652.1 GCA_003646175.1 Candidatus Parabeggiatoa sp. nov. 1 | reverse complement strand
CTCATTTATTCAGCTATGATGGGTGGTTACGCTGCGGCTTATACGTCAAGTGTTATATTGGCTTTTATGCCATTCGTCTATTTTGGATCATTGTCCCTCTTTCGCCATGTCGGCGGGGAGATGTTACTGCCGTTTATAGTAGGGCTGTTCGCCGCTTGGTTGGGTAGAGAAGAGACGGCAGAGCCTTGAGGTAGTTAGTAACTACTCAGCACCGAAGTGTGCGAATTATTATAGCCTGGGGCTTTGCGGCAGGTGCAGGTGTTTATGATTGTTCCTAGGGCGTTGCCCCAGTGCAGGTGTTTATGATTGTTCCTAGGGCGTTGCCCTAGGCTATAATAATTCGCCCTTTCAGGGCTGAGTAGTTACGTTTTTTTAGTAACGACTCAGCCCCTTTGGTGCGCATTATTATAGCCTGGGGCTTTGCGGCAGGTGCTGGTGTTTATGATTGTTCCTAGGGCGTTGCCCCAGGTGCAGGTGTTTATGATTGTTCCTAGGGCGTTGCCCTAGGCTATAATAATTCGCCCTTTCAGGGCTGAGTAGTTACGTTTTTTAGATATAAACACCTGCTACAGAGAAGTGCAAGGGGGCTATTCAATTTCCCAGGTTCCACCTGGGGCTATTCACATTCAACCCCTTCGGGGTTGGGCCGTTTTTTTCTTCCCCATGTTTCTCCTGGGTTTTTGCAAGAGGCTCAATAGAATGAACATAAAACTCATTGAGCGGATTGATGCCAAAGTTAACCCGATTATGGTCAAGGAAATCTATCAAGGTTTTCGAGGCCGCTGGTTTGTGATTGGTTATGGTCTCGCGCTGTTGATTTCTCTGGGTGGTTATTTTTCTGTGGTGTCACCAAGCTTTCCGACTTATTCTAGCTCCGGTTTGGAATTGTTTAAAACACTGATGTTCAGCATGACACTGGTTGCTCTATTCATTATTCCAATAAGTGCTGGTAATCAATTACGCAATGATATTACTTCCAATACCTTAGAACTGATTACCATCACTCATCTCAGTCCTTGGGCTATCATCAGCGGATATTTTCAAGCGGCAATGCTGAAAATAGTGCTGTTGTTTGCGTGCATGGGGCCATTTATGATGGCGGCCTTTTTGTTGGGTGGTATTGGTGTTACCAAAGGCCTTTATAGTCTCGGTTTTCTATTGCTATATGCCCTGTTTTTTTGTGCGTTGCTCTTAATGGTCAATGCGTTGCCAGCACTGAATCCGCGTTACAAAATCCTTGCCACAATTATACAAACTCTGCTCGTGTTGCTCATCATTGTTGGCTTTATTGAGGCCAGAGATTCATACCACCATAGCCGCGTCTTTGGTCCGTTTAGATCGCTGCTCTGGTACGATAAAGTCTGGGTTAATATTTCTTTAATATTAGTTGGATTACTATTGACGGTTTTCTTCTTACGCATGGCAGCGGACTTGTTAACATTGCCGAGACTCCGAACATTCTTATTTTCCAAATTCGCACTAGCGGTATCGTTGATGGTTATGTACTTACCTTTTTTAAAATGGAGAATATTCTCAACAGGATCGCTGGTTATGAGTTTGATTGAAGAGCTTTTTTTCTGGACACTGTTCACGTTATATTTCTTTGCGCTGTTTTGGGGAGGGCAAGTCAATACAAATGTTCTAGCCCCAAACAACTTGAAGCTGCATCGTTGGCGGGAAGATGCTTATATACTTGCATTAATCTCTGTTATTATGCTTGCCCTCAGCCTATTCCTAACGATGTTGCTGAGTTGGAAAAATGCGATATTGCTATTTTGTGTCACATTGTTGGTGTTATATTTACTCAAATTGTCTGCCAAAAAGTATAGAACTGCTCCATACCAGAAAGAGTCGGTGCGGCCTCGTAGGATGGCAGAGCTTTATATACTGACATTAGTTTATCTTGCTATGCTTACCTTTGGGCTATTTCTAACCGGGTTGCTAAGTTGGGAAAATCTGATATTGCTGTTTTTTGTCACATTGCTATTATTATGTTTACTTATATTGTCTTTAGGGAAAGATAGAGAAAACTGTGCACAACACGGCTCGATACGTCATTACCTGCTGGGAAATGGCTATATACCAACACTGCTCTACGTTACTTTGCTAACCTTTAGCATTAGTATCTTTGCTTCAGTAAGCCAATCCCATACAAAGCTTTTATGGTTTGGATTGTACTTTATTAGCTACTACACCTTTTTTTCTGGTATCGCACGCATGTTGCGTAGCTGGCTGCCTCCTAGAAAACGCACAGTTTTTGTTTACCTGATTTGTGTGTTAGCACTGATTGCTGTCAATGGGATGGCAACTATCATTTTTTCAACAGCTACTGGCATTTCTCCAATACCTCAACACTACATTGCTTATCTTCCAATAATCTTCACCGACTTATTAGCCGTAGTGGCATTTCTACCATTGCTGGTTTTTTCGTGGGAACTGACTCGCGATAATATCTTTGGTTTGTGGATGTTATTACCACTCACCATCGGGTTGTCCGCGGCTTGGCTAGGGAGTCCAAACTTTAGTTTGGAACGCCCAAACTAAAGTTTGGACTCCTAAGGACATCATTGATGAACATAAAACTGATTGAGCGAATTGACGCTAAATTTAACCCGATTATGGTCAAGGAAATCTACCAAGGTTTTCGAGGCCGTTGGTTTGTGATTGGTTATGGGCTCGCGCTGCTGATTTGTCTGGGCGGTTATATGACTATTGTGCTACCCGCCTCCCCACAAAATGAGGCATTGGGTTCGGAACTGTTTAAGGTACTGGGTTTCAGCATGATGCTGGTTGCTCTATTCATTATTCCGGTGAATGCGGGTAACCAGTTACGTAATGACATTACCTCTAATACCTTAGAACTGATTACCATCACCAATCTCAGTCCTTGGGCGATCATCAGCGGGCGTTTTCAAGCCGCTGCACTTAAAATGCTGTTGTTGTTTGCGTGCATGGGGCCATTTGTGATGGCGGCCTTTTTGTTAGGTGGCATTGGTATGACACAAATTATTTCTGACCTCGGTTTTCTGTTGCTATTGTCCCTGGTTTGTTGTGCGTTGCTCTTAATGATCAATGCGTTACCAGCACTGAATCCACGTTATAAAATTCTCCCCACGATTATACAAACCCTGTTATTACTGTTAATCGTTATTCTGTTCATTTATCCAATAGTCCTCCGCTACATGTATGGGAGTCTCATATAAATGGTTAGCATATATATTGTACTCGTTGCATTACTGACGAGCATTTTCTTTCTACGCATGGCAGCAGATATGTTAACCCCCCCGGCGATACGAACCTTTATGTACGCCAAACTGATACTGATGATTTTGTTGATGACTATGTGCGTACCTTTGTTTAGCAAGCTTTGGTTCTCAACCCGTTGGCTAAATCAGGATGAAACGTTATTCATTTTTTTCACAGCACTGATCATGTTATATTTCTTTGCGCTGTTTTGGGGAGGGCAAGTGAATACACACCCCCAACGCTGGAAAGGCTTATTACCACATTACCTGCTGGGGGAGGGTTATACACCGACACTGATCTACGTCATTGTGTTGACCTTTTACATTAGTTTTTCGGTTGACATAAACCTATCTGATAAAAAAGCGTTATGGCTTGGGTTATATTGTGTCAGTTACTATACCTTTTTTTCGGGTTTGGCGCGAATGCTGCGCCGCCGCTTTCTGAAACCTGAGAAACGCACGGTTTTAGTTTACATCATGCTCTTGCTGGTATTGATTGGTTTCAATGGAATAATAACTTTAATTCACTGGGGTTTAATCGGTAATGATATGTCAATCGTAATGACTGTCGCGGGAACGGGTGTCATATTGGCATTGATGCCACTGGGCTTTATTCATTCGTGGGAACTGGCTCATGATGTTGTGGGTTTGTGGATGTTACTACCGTTTTTGATAGGGCTATTCGCCGCTTGGCTAGGGAGTCCAAACTTTAGTTTGGAACGCCCAAACTAAAGTTTGGACTCCTAAGTTTGGACTCCTAAGGATATCGTTAATGAACATAAAACTGATTGAGCGATTTGACGCGAAACTCAACCCAATTATGATTAAGGAAATCTATCAAGGTTTCCGAAATCGCTGGTTTGTGATTGGTTATGGGCTCGCACTGTTGGTTTGTCTGGGCGGTTATATCACCATTGTGCTACCTGCCTCCTTACAAAATGAAACTTTGGGCGTGGAACTATTTAAGGTACTGATTTTAAGTATGATGTTAGTTGCTCTCTTGATTATTCCGACGAGCGCCGGTAACCAATTACGCGACGAAATCACTTCCAATACCTTGGATTTGATTGCGATTACTAATCTCAGTCCTTGGGCGATCATCAGTGGGCGTTTTCAAGCGGCGGGGCTGAAAATGCTGTTGTTGTTTGCCTGCATCGGGCCATTTGCGATGGCGGCCTTTTTGTTAGGTGGCATTGGCATCACATTGGTTCTGTCCAGTTTAGGTTTTCTGTTACTCTTTGCTCTCTGTTTTTGTGCGTTGTTTTTAATGGTTAATGCATTACCAGCGCTGAGTCCACGTTATAAAGTCCTTGCCGCGATTACCCAAATCTTATTAATACTATCACTTGTGGTTTCCGTGGATGAGGCGTTGCTCATTCGTTTTGTTTACTTCACAGAGACTGGATGGCACTGGAGTGTCATATTAATAGCTATCCTATATCTGGTACTTTTTGGATTATTATTCATCTTTTTTTTCCTAAGCATGGCAGCCGAACTGTTAACACCGCCGGAAATACGAACATTTTTCTACGCGAAATTGATACTCGCCATCTTATTAATCGTCGTGTGCCTGCCTTTTTATCAAGACATTCTATTCCCTACGGGTGGTTCATTGAAAAGTTGGTGGGTTTTTGAATTGTTGTTTTTGACATCACTGTTTATGTTATATTTTTTTGCCCTTTTTTGGGCAGGGCAAGTCAGTAAACGGGCACCACACCACTTTATACCCCATTATCTGTTCGGAGATGGTTATGCACCGACACTGATTTATGTTTATGTGCTGACTTTTAGTATGACTTTCTCTCTTTACATGACTCTACCTGATAACAAAGCTTTATGGTTTGGGCTATTTT
>QNER01000651.1 GCA_003646175.1 Candidatus Parabeggiatoa sp. nov. 1 | reverse complement strand
TTTGGCCCTAAATCAGTTAGAAACCTTCAAGGTTTTGGAAACCTTGAAGGTTTGGCCCTAAATCAGTTAGAAACCTTCAAGGTTTTGGAAACCTTGAAGGTTTTGCCCTATCGTGCAAGTGAACCTGGAACGAAGGAAAACTGCGCCGTAATTGAAATGTGACACTCGACTCGCAAGTTTTTAGTCAGACAATAATAACTTCATCTGGTTGTTTGTATATGAAGGGATTAAAACCGTTAACTACAAGGATTGTATATAAAAAAGGATTGGGTCGTTCGCCGCCCGGTTGAAATCCGTATCAATTATGTTGTTGAATTTTCCCAAATAAAAAATTATAAGTATAGGTTTTTTAAATCCTTTTTTATATACAATCCTTGTAGTTTGCTTTTAGAAAAAACTTGATCATCAAGTGACATTGTCAAGGTACTTAGAGTCGCTGTTTTTACGTTCAGAAGGGAAACCGTTATGGATACAATAGACATTATAAATCAAGAAATTACCAATATTCAGGCCTTATGGCATCGGCTAAATGATAAAATAACCCCCTTACAAGAAAGTGGTATGAGAGACATTGCGTCTCAACTTCAAAAAGTGATGCAAGACATGAATCTTTTAGAGAAATCCGTGGCGCAGACTTCTGAAGATGATATCCAAAGGCGGTTGGCAGAGGCAAGCACCCGTATCCATACACGTTATGCCAAAACTTTCCAACGTCTCGCCAAGGAATAATTGATGGCACCTGATTTTTTGAGTTTAGAATACGTGCTTGAACAACACACGTTAATGATAGTTAGCTATGGCGGAAGTCATGGTGTACGGGACATGAACGGATTAGATTCCGCCTTAAACATGCCAAAAGCTTCTTTTGCTAGCCAATATCTTCATACTGATTTATATGCGATGGCTGCAGCCTATCTTTTTCACATTGTTCAAAATCATCCCTTTATAGATGGGAATAAACGCACTGGCACTTTTGCCGCTTTAGCTTTCTTGGATATCAACGGGATAGAAATAAAAGTTGATCCAGATGAACTCGCCGATTTGGTTTTGTCAGTGACAAGGGGTGAAATTGATAAAGAGCAAATCGCTACCTATTTGCGTCGTCTGCAGGTGTAGCGCAAAACCTTCAATGTTTCCAAAACCTTGAAGGTTTATAACTGCAACAGGCTGCATACCAAACCGCTTTGTGAAATCAGAAGATATGTTAATGCCGACACAATCTACAAATCAATCAAGCTTGAGTACCGTTCAGGTTAAGTCGTATTGACAACAAAGTCGTGAGAAATCCGAGATCGAAAAGAAATCGGATTTCTTTGACATTTAGTGTTCTCCGGTATCAAATTGAGGCAATGTTTGAGCGTAAGTTAAAATATCTACTTGATCCTGAAGAGATAAACCCTTGCTGATCGCAGAATACATTCTAGTCCCCGGATTCCCAAAGCGTATCTTATGCAAAGTTTCCCACGGATTGTCATTGGCAACCGCACCGACAGACACACTTAAAATTTTGTTACCGTCTCCACCATGACAGTTAAGGCACCCGCCTAGATCGTCATATAAAAGCTGCCCATTGCCAACATCACCAGTAGCCGACTTACCCTGTGCTCCAGAAAAAACAACATACTTGTTCATATCCACCATGCCCTCTTTCAGGAACTTGGTCAAATCCCAAATATCCTGTTCAGACAATGACATATCCTTTCGGGCGATAGCATCATAAATCGCAGTTGCGGACTGGTTTCTGATTTGATAAAGGCCGGCAATCCCAGTGTAGTGGCTACTCCCCTCCTCATAAGCCCCTTCTTGACCTTTGTAATCCCACCCATGGCACTCCTTGCAACGCCAAGTTGTTGAGCCAGACTGACTACCAACGTCAGGATACCAAACATAAGTATCGCTCGGTTCCGCCACCTCATTGATTTTCCACCATTTATCGTATAAAAGGCCGCCACGTACCGAATCGGCCTGTTCATACATGGTCATATCAACTTCTGTCACTGTTAACGGATCCAATTCAAAACTTAGAGTGCCCTCATTAAGAACAAAATCGCCTTGATACAAAACATCAGGTGTCGGCGCATATTTGACATCATAGACCCTAATTGTGGTTTCATCAAAGGGGACGATAGTAGATGTTGACATACCCAAATCCCCAGCAGCGACGGTGTTTGAAACACTTGATACCGCAATCAGCACCACAAAACAAAACAAGTTTTTCTTTCAAAATAGTCTATTTTCATCAAGCCTCCTCATTGAAAAAGTTAGGGTGAAAATTAGCGCATTATAATATTACAAATTAATAATCAATTGCAATACCATAAGGAACTGGTAATAGGTAATAGGTAATGCTTGACGCTCTAGTTTTGGTAATCCTACGGATGCTATCCCTTCTTAGGGATAGTATCCGTTTGGGTAAATCTAGTAATAGGTAATATATTTCACAAACTTCTGAAAATATTTCATAATAAGTTTATTTATGAGTGATTTAAAAAAAGACAGGGTAGTCCTGTAAAAGTAGTGATGGTGTTCAAACGGATACTATCCCGGCAAGGGATAGCATCCGTCAACTCACTACATGTTTAGGACTACCGAAAATATTACTGTCGCCTTTTTTCTCTTAAAAGGCGGCTCGTTGAAAATCCAATTATAAACGGAACGTATGTGCAGTTATTGAAATAAATTGGCTGTATATTCAACAAGTTAAACGTAAATTCTTGATTTTACCAATATTCATAACTTATTGAAAAATAAATCGAACTCACGTTATTAATAGAGTTTATACCTATTTAACGTAACCCATTGATTTACTTCAAATTGTCACTTGGTAAATATAATAAAATCAAGCACTTAAGATTAAATCGATATAATGTCTAATACATTAACTTGACAATGCCACATTTCAATCATCGCGCCGTTTTTTCGTACAAAGTTCGCTTGAAACGAATGATAATATGACATTGTCAAATTAAATAATTCGGTTTTAAAAAATAAGATCGCATGTCGCTACTATAGCTTTTCAGAAAAATAAAATAACGTAACGAAACGGATGCTATCCCTTCTTAGGGATAGTATCCGTTAACTTTGAAAACATACTTTTGACCATTACAATTTTTTGAAGAAATCAATAGAAATAAATCAATGGGTTACGTTAAATCGGTATAAACTCTAATTTATTTATAATGTTGATTATTTCTAAAACGCTTGCATACAAATTGGCAGTGTGTTTTAATAGCAGCGCATTAGAGTGTGAACACTTTTTGTTGTTGATTAAGGCAATGGTATTTTTTAGTCAAAAGCAGTGCTTTGTGCGTGACTAGGATTATGGAAAAGTTTTGTGTTATAGCAGTAGAAACCTTCAAGGTTTTGGAAACCTTGAAGGTTTTAGTAGAAACCTTCAAGGTTTTGGAAACCTTGAAGGTTTTGCCCTATAGAGGTTTGCCAAACCTTAAACTTTTTTGATACAATTCAATTATTTTCAGGATTGATGGCTGAAGTCGGGAAAAGCATTCTTTTGTTCTGCAAAAGATTGAGATAAACCGGCAATTATCCACTACAACCATAAAAATTTATGGTTGCTTTTATTATCAACACTTTATAAGGAGAATACTTTAGCGTGAAATTCAAACTATCCAACGCGTTGTTTTTATTGTTGATGTTCTGTGCCAGTCTGGCTCAGGCGGATACTACCTACAAACCTTATGTTTTTGCCAGCACCGCAGCGGCGGATGTGAAAACCAAGTTGGAAGCGGCAGGCTTTAAAGTGGTGGGTGAATACGAGCCCTATGACGGTGCTAAGGTGATTGTGGTTACCAGCGATGCCCTGAAAACAGCGGCTGCCAAATCCAACAGAGGTGGCTATGGTGCAGTAGTGCGCGTTGCTATCTCGACGAAAAATGATGGGGGTACCCAAGTTTCTTACACCAACCCAGCGTATTGGGCAAATGGGTATCGTATGGAAAATGAACTGGGTGATGTGGCTGCCGCTTTGAAAACAGCTTTGGGCAGCAATGGCACATTTGGCTCAAAAAAGGGCTTGACTGAAGCTAAACTGCGTGATTACCGATACGTATCGGTGTGGGGTGCGCGCACGCCTAATTTTACGGAACAGGTTGACTTAGCGACATACCCCAACCATAAGAATGCTGTTGAAACAGTTGAAGCCAATCTGAAAGCGGGCAAGGGTGATACAACACTTGTTTATCGTGTTGACATTCCCGGCAAGGACGAGACAGTATTTGGTATGGGGCTGAAAGGTGAGCATGACGGTGCTGACGAAAAGGCTATGACAACCCTTAGCGGGTTTACTGGTGATCCAAAGCATACTGCCTATATGCCTTATGAAATCCTGGTATCTGGTACCAAAGTAGAAATGTTGCATGGTAAATTCCGTATTGCTCTGAGCTTTCCAGATCTAGGTATGTTGCAGTTTATGAAGATTCGCAAAGCACCGGATGCCATTGAGAAAGCGGCAAAAGCAGCGGCAAAATAACCCTGCCTAAAAAACTTGATGATGGTACCAGTTGTTCGTACCCACTGCGCTAGCTAACACTTAGCGAGGGAATGTTTTGATTTCTTTTTTCATTCCCTCGCTTTCCGTTATTTTTTAAGATTTCACGCTATTTTTGTTCCAAGATGGTGGGCAAGCGGGCTTTTATATAGTGGTTTTTTTTGAGTTCTGAGCGCCCGCTTACCCACCCTACGAAACTCCATCAAAATCCCCTGTCAGTTTGTTCAGAACAAATGCCCCGTCACAAAAATCAAGCCGATTCACATCCCGATTTGTTCAGCAATAATGCCGATATTATTATTAACGATTTGTTAGCGGCATTTCATACACAAAATTTATATGAAACTGAACGACTTGTCCAACGCCTTTCCAAAGAATATCCGACTCATTCTCAATTGCCCGGCTTACAAAAATTATTGGCAGCCCAAAAAAAACTTAAACTGCCCGTTAAAGATATACTGTATGAGTTGAACGAAATGCGGGGTACTATCCGTCCACTGGCTTTAAAATGGTTGGGGCTGGGGGCACCGGGTTATCTAGCCCCTTTATGGCAACGTTTAGCACTGGCTTTGAAAGGACAACGTTTTAATCCCCAA
>QNER01000650.1 GCA_003646175.1 Candidatus Parabeggiatoa sp. nov. 1 | reverse complement strand
TCGTTAAAATTGACGGGCAAGCCTATTAAGGATTTTAAAGTGCAAAAGTGATACTATCGCCAAAAAAGCGATAGCATCACGAAATGTCATATTGAATTTATTATCAACAGAATCCGTTATAATAAGGAATTTTCAGAATTCACCATGAAGCCTTTTAATATTATTCTGTTAATTCTTAAATTCTGAAAATTCTGATTCAGACAAAAAAATCATTTAATCTTCCAATCCCTCTTCCCGCACCAAACTAGGTTCCCAGCGCCACGCAATCCACCGCCGATATAAGGGTACCGCAAACCGATAAGCCACTCCGGTGCTTTCTAAAATATCTTCATCAACCAGGCGTTGCACAATATCAAACACGGGTTTACGTGGTAATGCCAAACGGTGTTCAGTCAGCGCGGCTAAAATACCGTCCATGTCTAATTGCGGCCGATTGATTTCATCTGTCGCCCACGCTAATACAGATAACACGCGATGTGTCTTTACGCCACAATGTATCCAATGTTCTAAAAAGGCGGCGTTATCTTGTTGTTTTACTAACACTTGAGCGGCGTGTTCTAAATCTTTGAAATTGACATAATTGCTGCGTTCTTCGTCTGCCCAAACCACTGCGTTAAATAACATGAGCTTCGTTCCAGGTTAACTTGCACTCCTGTGTATTATTTTAACCAGTTACCAATCAGCAAAAACGCGGCCCAATCATGTGGATGACTAAAATAGGGATTTTTTAATAACCTTATCTGGGCTTGTTGTAAGGCTTGTGCTTTTGATTGATGGGGAAGGGCTTGGTAAAACGTTTTAAAGAAGTAATAAGCAGCGTCTTCTTTCACCGCCCACAGGGTGGCGATGGCACTGCGTGCCCCCGCTTTATAAGCCACACCTGCTAATCCTAAAGCGGCTCGTTCATCACTGGTGGCGGTTGAACAAGCACTTAACACCAACAATTCAAGCGGTGTATTGTTGAATTGCGTTGGTGAAATTAATGCTTCAAGCTTATCCATGCTTAATTTGTCGTTAAAGGTGACAATAAAGGTGTCACTGACTTGGTGAGAGAATTGAGCATGAGAAAAAATGTGTGCCATAGCGTAAGGTGTTGTATTTAATTCTTGTAACATATTGGCAGTTGTAAAGTTTTTTCCGTCCAATACTGTGATCGCACCAAAAATGTCTTCAACCACGTCTTGCATTGCGGTGGCATAGTTCTCTATCGCAGAAAAAGCCGGATGATTTGATTCGGTTAACGCGCTGTATAACAGTTGAGGTTTTTCCTTCTGCGTTTGAGAGAAACCCAGTTTATTGCTGGCACTCGGTGCTGTCAGTGTCATGCCCGGCGTGACAACCACGGCATATTTTTCGACTAAAAAGTGTTGTCCATCATGTAGCACCGCCATAGGCATCAGATATAAAGGCCCATCCGGCACAAAAACCAAGGTGTGAATTTCCGTTGATAACAGAGGTTCGACTGGGCGCACTAACCAGTCATAAAGCCTTTTAGCATGTTCACGATAGCTGTGATTGTCTTGACAGGCCGCCTGACGACAGACAAGTATTGCATACAAGGCCTTAATTTCTTCACGCAATTGGTTGGTAGTCACTGGCACAGTGATTTGTTGCCAATTGTCTTCTGGGAGACTGACTAATAATTCTAGGTGGGTGGGCAGAACAATCGGGTAAATAATGGCCGTATGCAACGGGTCAACTTGCTCTAACGCCGTCGTGGGTTTCACGCAATCATCTTGAAAGTAATCCTGCAATTGGGCTGCTTTAAGTTGATCCATTGTTGTCAGCACTTTTTTAAGAACGGTGTTCTTAGCAGTACCCGGTTGTAGAGACTTGGCTTGTTGCAACAATAACGTCACTAATTGCGTAAATAGCGGTTTAAGCACTTCCTGAAATTCAGAACGAGCGGTGGCGCGATAAACGCGCGTTAAATCTTGGCGAATGGTTTCCAGAGTATTAATGGCTTCTTGATAGAAAAAAATAGCGGTATCAGGTTTGCCCAAAACTTCAAACAAACGCCCGCGCTGCCATTGCCATTGATAACGCAAGTAAGGGGCATTTAAGGACTTGAGCACTTCCAACGCCTGTTGATTCGTTTGTAGGGCTTTTTGATAACGCCGCTCCTGTTCATACAATAACGCCAATTGCCCCAGTGCTTGTGACAAAGTAGACTTATCCCCCGTCTTTTTTGCAATTGCTAAGGCACGCTTAACCGCCTGATATACATCATCAGGAGTGCAAGGCGAACCTTGCACATCAGGAGTGCAAGGCGAACCTTGCACGAGCAGAAATGCTACCTGCCCCCATTTAATGAGCATTTTGGCCTTTTGAAGACCTTCGAGGTTTTGGAAACCTCGAAGGTCTATCAGTGACTTAGCTTCTTTCAAATGATCAGCCGCTCGGACATCGTCTTGAGTTTGCAACGCCACTCGTGCGCTATTGATGTGCGCCTTAACCAGGAGTTGCGACGCACCCGCCTGCTTTGCCAATTGAATACTCTCAGAAAAAGCGGTTTGAGCGTCCACATACTTTTGTTGGGCTGCCAGCACATTGCCTAAATTCATTAAAAACAGTGCGTTAAGTGCCGCGTTTTTGACAAGCGCAAGACTGTCCTGTAAATAGTGTTCGGCTTGAATTTGGTCATCAAAGAAATAAGCAAAACCCAAACTACCCTTAACAAGCGCAATCTGTTCATGATTCCCAGACATTTCTGCTAAGCGTAAGGCTTCGTGCAGAATGTTGAGGGCTTTATGGGCACGGCCTTGTTTCTGGAAACCCTCTGCTTGATAAACCATTGCGACTATAGTGGTACTGGAAGGATAACCCGCCTCTTTGATAAAAGAGGGAGCCTTTCCTTCTGTGGTAAAATTTTTTTTAGCCACATCTTCATAGAAACCGGGTGACATTCCTTCTAATGTCTCAATGGGTATCTTGCCAGTTACCACAAAACGGCTTTGGTTTTTGGATCGCTCTGCGCAGGTTTTTTTCAAGAAGCGAGACGCATCTGAAAACCGTTTTGGCAATGCCACTAAACTGTCACCAAAATGCTCATCGGGTGAATTAATCTGAATGTTGCCATCTATGCCTAATGCCGAAGAAGCATCTATCACGTTGTCACTGGTTCTAATAAAATGCTCGGCACTGATTTCGATATTGCCACCATTGCCAGCATAAGCACTGGCATTCAGTTGGCTTCTATCAAGCGTCACAAATTGTGGTTTGCTGATAGTGAGATTGCCACCGCTATGATACGGTTGCTTGCCTTCAGTACGCGCACTTATCGCACTTCTGTTGAATAAGTGCAAACGATCATGGACTTGAACGTCAATGTTACCGCCCCCAGCTTGAGTTGCTGAAGTCAAGATAACACTGTTATTGAGTAAAGCAGTCTCGGTGACGAGTGTGATTGAACCGGCGTTGCCAATGCCAAGACTGCTGGAACGGATTACGCCATTGTTCATTGCTATATCGGTGCTAAAAATGTTTATACCACCGCCGCTACCACTGCCCATCGTTGAGCTAGTAATAGCCCCTAACTCGTTGATTATCAAGTTATTGGTATTTAAACCAATATTGCCGGCATTGCCGCTGATGAGCCCGAAAGCACTCGTTTGTATCGCACCACGGTTGTTGAGGACTAAGCGGGGCGCATTTATCTGAATGTGCCCTCCATCACCGGCACTCTTGGTAAAATAATTGCCAACGCTACTGGCAATCAAACTGGGCAAACCGCTTCTGGCATTTTGTCCAAATAGCGAAATGCCCTGAGTTGCTGTAATAGTGATGTCCCCGCCGTTGCCGTTAGCCAAAGTACCACTAACGAGAAAGCCCCCTTCTTGCAATGTCAACTGTCCCACCTGCAACTGAATATTGCCGGCATTGCCAGTGGTTTCTGGTTTTGACGCGACAGACAGCCCACTACTTATCAGGGTTAAATGATCAGTCGCGGTAATACTGATATTGCCACCATCACCGCTGCCAAAGGTGTTTGTGTCAATAACGCTGTCATCTTGTAAAGTCATTGCTTGCGTTTCAATCGTGATGCTGCCCACGTCGGTTTGAGTTGAGCCAGCCGTGACTTGTGAAAAAATACGCCCACCACTTGAGAAAAATTTCCCACCCTGAATAAAGATATGTCCACCATTCACGCCGCTGGTATCAATATTAGCCACTTCAGTATCACCGATGTTAAGCGC
Source organism: Candidatus Parabeggiatoa sp. nov. 1 (assembly GCA_003646175.1). GTDB lineage: Bacteria > Pseudomonadota > Gammaproteobacteria > Beggiatoales > Beggiatoaceae > Parabeggiatoa. The sequence goes on along the minus strand of QNER01000650.1, from coordinate 911 downwards.
AATCTCTGGAGAGTGTGAAAGTGTTATGGTGCCCAACTTTTCGGCCGTGTTGGATAAACCCGGCACAATCTCACCGGTTGACGCGACAGACACAAGATTGATGTGTCCATCGGGCGCATACAGCGCAGCATCTTGGATATACAGTTCACCGCCTGTGATAGATAACGTTTTTTCCAATGGGACTCGCAACAGACTGCGTTGTATCGTAACATCGGCCGGCGCGTTGCTTAAAAAACCAAAGTGGCTTGGGGGCGCAACGGTTAAAAGACTACGGCTTGGCGTATTGGCATCAAAACGCCCATTGTCTCCTAAATACAGAATATCCGCCGTACTGGCATGAAAAGAGCCTTGAATATCCAGTCTCGCGTGTTCGCCAAATAGAAGGCCGTTGGGATTGAGAAAATACAAATTGGCATTCTGAATTTCAGAACGGAGTGGCCCATTAATGAATGAGGCGTTATTGCCGGTTACCCGACTAATAATGTTAGTCACAGAATCAGGGCCTGCGAAAGTGGCACTTTCACCGCGATTGATGGTGAATGACTCAAAGCTATGGAACAAATTACCGCCAACGGTTTGTCCCATCGTGTCTCTAATCAGAAAATCGGGGCCGACTAATGGGCCGCCTTTGATGCCCAGCGTACCATCTAGCACAATTTCGGCCGGTAGCACGGCGCTCAATGATATTAAGGCTACTGAAAGGGATGGTTGTAATAGTTTGATTTTCATAATGTTTGTGTCATTAAGATTTTTAGTACAAGGTTCGCCTTGTACTCCTGAGAATAAACCCAGTTTTTTCGTACAAGGTTCGCCTTGTACTCCTGATACTCCCGTTTTTCGTACCAGGTTCGCCTTGTACTCCTGAGAAGAAACCAAGTTTTTTCGTACCAGGTTCGCCTTGTACTCCTGAG
>QNER01000649.1 GCA_003646175.1 Candidatus Parabeggiatoa sp. nov. 1 | reverse complement strand
CCCCAAGTTAAATGGAGATCAGTTAATACATTTTTTGGCAACGGCAATGCGATCCCGTAACCAAATAGTAGGCTGAGCAAAATGCCCAACACCGCCGTCACGGCTAACGCGCTCACTGCCAAACGCATAGCAGTGATGGTGGGACTTCGCCCTTGGGCTAGTACTAAACAATAGGCCACAACACTGATAAAACCGAAAAAGCTTAATCCTAACAAGACGATGGCACTACGCATTAACCATATTTGCCCAACGAAAAAGCTGCCCGCTAAAGTTAAACTGCCCAACGTGAGTAGGAGATGAAGCGCAGTGCTGACTAAAGTGGGGCGGGGGATAGGGGACGCGGCGAGTACCGGCAATAATTGTAGCATAGCCCCAAACATCACCATGCTGATAAACCCTAGCGTCAACAAATGAGTGAGCGCGAGGGTTTGTGGACTCCAGCGGCTACTGAAAAGTAATGGCCCATCGTAAAGTAATAACAGACTGGCTAATAGCCCAAATAGCGGGGCCGTCAAAAAAAAACGCAGTGGGACGGATAAAGGTGGGGTTTGTTCGACGGCGAGAAGTGCAGTGTTCATCTGGTCTCGGCGCGAGCGGCCGCCTCCGCTTTGGCATCATGGGTACGCCAAATGTAGATTTCAACTGGCACGTCCCGTCCCGGCTGTGTTAACCACGTATAACCCTCTCGTGTCAAGATGGGATAGAGAAAATGAGGCTCCATCCGGTGCAAAACATGCAAGTATTCGCCGGACTGCAAATCTGGAATCGTCGCCAAAATGCGCGCCATGGGTTCGCATGGCTCCAATTGACTTACATCTAAAACGCGCTGCTTCACACGCCCTCCCCTTGTTGGTGCATTTGGTTAAGAATAGACGGCACTTCGTCGTTTAGCACTCGATCACTCATTGGATAAAGCATTTGCTCCTCTTTGGCATTATGTTGGCGCATTAACATTAACAAGGTTTCTGATAATCCTAAATACTGTTCACTGTCTTGCTGAGTCAAGCTGTTTTGCATTTCGGCAAAGACTTGACGCATTTGTTGATGTTCCATCCGCATTACTTGAGTGGGGCCGGCCGTTTGCCCGGTGCATTGTTCAACGGTGGGAAATAACACTTGTTCTTCCCTCGTAAAATGTCGTTCCATTGCGGTTTCAAAGTTGGCAAAATCGGTGGCCGCATGTGCCCATTGATTTTTGGCTACCATATCCTCCGCTTGTGCGAAGAGTTCATCACAACGCGAGTGCTCTTGGCTGAGTGTCTGGGTGATTGTTTCCATCGGTTTATTCCTCTATATGGACATCCTTATACAATTGTGAATTGTGTTCGCTTTATCAGTTTTACTAGAAAAACTGATAAAGCGAATTGTGAATTGTGAATTGTGAATTGTGTTCGTGGCTAAAGTTTTTCTAGAAAGCATCTGCACTTTGAGCTCGGTGTTGTATGCACAAGACAATTAGTTGCCCCAAGGTGCCCAAAAAACGGTAAGGCCTAAATCCGATTTTTTTTCCCAAAATCGGATTTCTTTTTAAGATATTAAAAACCCCCAGCAAAAACTTTTCTAGTAAGATAAACTGGAAAAACATCCGGAAAACGCCGAGTCCAGAAAACAAAGGGGTTCTTCTTCACAGCTATATTTATTGATGATAAAAACTGATAAAGCGAATTGTGAATGAATGAAAGAGAATGCCTAATCTCACCAGTTTCTATTTTATCACAGAGCCCAAATAATTTTCACGGTTTTGAAGTACGTTCAGTATAATTCGTTATCAATTTATAATAGCTCGATCCCAAGTGTTTTCAAAAAACTGGGTTTTTACTATTTTACGAATCATTTATGATTATTATATACCGATTTACGAGCGGATGGTAGGGTAACAATAGAAGGTAATCATTGATTAAAATCAAATCTTCAAAACTGGCTTAAAAGTGTTGGCACCCTTCAACATTAAGGGTAATAGGTGATAGGTTTTGAGTATTTTCGTTCAGGGCTTCTAAAGATTGCCGGAATTTTCCTAAATCTTTGAATCATTACTCAATACGATTTATCCAAAAAGCCCATTACCCATTACCTATTACCCGTTGTGCAAGTTCCTCAGTCTATAGCCATTTTGTCATCATAAAATTTATTTTAATGAACTATAAAAAAAATATATACTCACTCTCAAAAGTCCAACTGAAAATAAACCTGCTAAAATCCTTTCATCTAATGCAGTGTAGCCTGATGAGATTATCAAGATGCAAGATCAACCGTTTCCTCATACCTCAACAATCGACCAAGAACTACGTCAAGTGGACTTATTTGCCAACCTCAATGATCAACAATTAGCGCAGATAAAGCAAAGTATGCGCCTTGTGCAGCTTGAAGACGGGGAATATCTGTTTAAACATGGTCAGTGTGCCGAGCGTTTTTTCATGCTGAGAGAGGGTTATATTAAACTCCTCCGTATTTCTATGGAAGGGGTGGAAAAGGTATTTGAAGTCATATCGCCGGGTCAGACTTTTGCTGAAGCCATCATGTTTATGCCCAATTCAGTTTACCCCGTCACGGCACAGGCCATCAATAAAACCGAGCTATTGAGCTTTGAAAATAAGGTTTTAATGGACATTATTCAGGATTCTTCTGATACCTGTTTTCAGTTCCTGTTTCATATAAGCAAACGCATGCGTATGTGGATTAACGAAATAGACAATCTGACGCTGCAAAATGCCACTCACCGTTTGGTAAATTACCTGCTTTATCAGGTACCCGACGATCATAACAACGCTTATGAGATTGATTTTCCTATTCCCAAGCATGTGATTGCTTCACGTCTATCTATTAAACCAGAAACTTTTTCCCGCATTTTGAATGGTCTGAATAAGGAAGGCTTTATTACAGTGAAAGGCAAGACTATCCAGATTCACAATATCGATAGACTACGTCTGCATTCAGTCGGTACTGAGGTATCGTGACAAGTATATAGGAGTATAGAAATCCGATTTCTTTTCGATCTCGGATTTCTCACGACGGGTTAAGAAATCCGATTTCTTTTCGATCTCGGATTTCTCACAAATCTATTGTAACGAAGTTTCGCCAGACGGCGGTGCAAAAGGCAATAAAAAAAGCCGTGTTCCTTGCGGAACACGGCCTAAAAAAAGAGGAAAACAGGAGGGACAAGGATTAGGTTTTTACATTCCCAATCCTTGCTGTCTATCAATCAATATTGAGAAAAATGTCCTGCTCTGTTCCATCGTCGTAGATTGCCTTACAATCTGGTATACCATCATCGTTGGCATCGTACCCTTCAGGACATTCTACCGTTGTTGCCTCCTTCTGCGCCAGTGCTTCGCCTGGTTGAACATTATCTGACGCTGGTGTGGAAGCCATATCTAGTTCAGCTTTAAGCTGTCCATCATCCGTAGTCACAATGAGATTACCCGTTGCTTCGAGTTTAACATTCTGAACCCCGTCTATCCCCTCGATAGCTTGGAGCAGATCATCTTCATTGTTCGCCACTGAGTAGAATACCCATGACTGTGGCAAGCCATCGTTGTCCGTAAATTCTAACACGAAGTGTTCATCACCATCATCCTCGGTGACAACAACGAGTTGAGCTTCGGTGACTTCTGTTTCGTCTTCAGTTTCGTCGCTGTTATCTATCTTGTCGCGGAGACCAGATTTGACTCTGCTAGTTTCGATTGGCCTTGCCGTTAACACATTATCACCTGCGTAAACAGTGAGTTCACCATCCTCGTTTTCAATGGCAGCGTCATCCATGCCCGCCTCTTCTAAGGCTAAACGCAAAGCCGCTTCGACTTCGGCTGGGATAGACTCATACTCGATCAGCTCTATTTCAGCATCAAAGCTAGTTTCGTACAACCAAGAACGATATTGACATTCCAGTGCTGGCCATTCAATAGATTCAATGTCGTCATAAATCAGGTTCTTGAAGGAGCGGGTAGCAACAACCTGACAAGTATCAGGATCATAAGCAACCATCCCAAGCTCTTTTTTGCCATCGGTGCCTAACATCAACAAACCATTAGGCTGCATTTCCAAGGCTTCGACTTCGGCCTTAACCATCTCTGGACATTTGAGAGTAAACTCTTTGGTTTCTACATCATAAACCCACAATTCACGATCCGCAGAGCCATAGAGTTTCTTACCATCAGGACTGCAAGCAAGCCCTTCAATATCAGGCTTTTTATACCCTTCGGCCCGGAATACCAACTCAGAGGCACCCGTTTCTGGGTCAATTTTGATAAGACCTATCTTGGGCTTGCTTCTATCATACTTGCCGTTTGCCATCTTCTCATACCGATTTTTGCGGTTTACGCCTCTTGCCCATCCGTACAGGCTGCCGTCAGAACAGTACGTCAGTCCAGAAACTTCACTGAAGCCCGTGGAGCCAATGGGTATCACTAAACCGGCTTTGCGGTCTACTTCGTAAAGATGGCCGTCTTTGCCAGCAACTTCAACAACAACATCTTTCCTCACCTTTCCAGCGTGGTAGCCTGACGTGGCGTACAATTTACCAGGTTCACCCTTCGTTTCGCTGGGAATTATCGCCATGCCTTCTAAATCCAGCCCTTTGTACATGGGCCCCAGTGTACTGACCACACCGACTTGGCCAACCCCGGCAAACGGGTCAATCTTGATGAATTGGGTGTCATTTTTGCCTTCATCATGCAGCGCATACATAACGCACTCCAGCTCATCACCTCCCAACGGCGGAATAGCACTCTCATCTATGCAAGACACCGCCTCAAAGTCATGTTGTGTTATTCCGCCCACTTCCACTGGTGGCATCAACCTTCCGAGTGACGCGGCAATCGCCGTTTCTTTGTTAATCTGGTAAAGCTGATCCTTGGTGGGTGGAACGGCATCGCCTTTATTGGCACCCCCATTACCGGTTGAACCGTAAAGTGTACCATTAGGTTCGAAAGACAGACTTTCTATATCGTCTATGTTTTGCCCCCCACCGGTCGCCACGACACCAACCAAAGTCGCAACGCCAGTTGTTTTATCAAGGATAGCCAAGACGCTTTCCACCCCATCGCCAGTATTGGCGACAATGTACATTTCCCCAGTTATTGGATCACTGGCGATGTCGTCAACATCATAAT
>QNER01000648.1 GCA_003646175.1 Candidatus Parabeggiatoa sp. nov. 1 | reverse complement strand
CCCTATTGTTACCGGTTTCAAATCCGTTTAGTCCGGAAAGAAGTTGTACTGACTGATTCCTTAAAAATAAAAACTGATTTTGAGAATGACTTAGTCTTTTTTCGATCTAATCCTTTCTTATAAACAATCCCTGTAGTTATAGTTCCTTTCTTATCCTTTCTTATAAACAATCCTTGTAGTTATACTGGAAGTACAGCTTCTTTCCGGATTTTTCGGATTTCTTTTGTATATCGTTGTCAATCCGTCTCGATTAAATCCTTTCTTACATACAATCACAATCCCTATCGTTACCGGTTTCAAATCCGTAAAATCCGTCAATCCGTTGTACTGACTTATTCCTTAAAAAACCACATCAGCAAAAATCTTGCAGCGCAATCCGTAAGTATCAGCATGTTTTGCATGTCCAACCCAACTTCGGATACTTGGTTTAAAATCAAGGAAATTCCTTTTACCGCTCAGTGACGCTTGACCAAACCCACGCAGTTTACGGAAAAAACGATGCCCATTGTCATTACGCAACAGTCGTTTATGAGGAAAAACAATATACCCTAACACCTCTAAACCTTGGCGAGTGGGTATAATATGGGCTTTGCGAGGGTGCAAGCGTAAACGGTTGCGGGCTAAATATTCTCGTATCAGTTCCCGAAGATCATTTAAGCGATTTTTATCGTCATCAAGCACAATAAAATCATCGACATAGCGTAAATAGGCCTGGATATTGAGTTGCTCTTTGATGTAATGATCAAAATCATCCAGATAGAAATTGGCCAAAAATTGGCTGGTGAGATTACCAATAGGAATGCCGATCCGTCGCTCCACTGGTGTGAGTAAATCATCTCGTACCAAACCTTCAAGGTTTGCCAAACCTTGAAGGTTTTTACGCTGCAGGGCAGTATCTATTATTTTATCTAGTAAATTCAACATTCGCACCAAACCTTCAAGGTTTGCCAAACCTTGAAGGTTTTTACGCACTGCCAAATATCCATTTTCAACGCATAACGATAACGTAACGAAACGGATGCTATCCCTTCTTAGGGATAGTATCCGTACTTTGACTTGATAATAATCATAAATGAATTGTTTATCAACAGGGGGTTCAATGATATTTATTAACGCATGATGGACAACACGATCCCGGAAAGGCGCAGCGGCAATCACACGGGGTTGTCAAAATTAACGGATACTATCCCATCGAGCGGGATAGCATCCGTGATGTGAAATTTTCCGGGTTGATAACTGCCATCGGCGAGTTGCTGTTGTAACGTGAATAATTCTGACTCTAAATTTAATGTAAATTGAGCCACTGAGGATTTTTGTCGTTTACCACATCGGCATTATAGGCTAACAGCAGATTATCAAAGGTGATGATGTGTTGCCAGAGATTGTTGAGACGTTTCATATATTTATCATAACTACAAGGATTACTTATAAAAAAAGGATTAGTTCGTGTGTGTTTTTTGATTTTTGTGTTTAAATATTGACAAAGAATTGACAAGGATTCTTCTTGTTTAAATTGCCTTTTTCAAAAAATCCTTTTTTATAAACAATCCTTGTCGTTTTATAGCAGCCGGAAAATCCTTTTTATTGGGTTTGCCCACGCAACCACCCCCCAATTTGCCGCCCCAGTTCATCTATTAATTTGGCACCGTGCTGATAGCGGCGTTGAGGAATGACTTTAAGTTCATAAGCCAAACGCCATAAATGGCGAACAATGGCTAATTGCCGGTTAGCGCGAGTAAGTGGTGGTTTTTTTTGCTGAGTATAAGCGGCTTCAACCAAATCTTCTAGCACTTTTAGCAGTCCTGTTTCTAGTCGCTCTCCTAACGTAAAGCGGCGCGATTGAGTACAGCGAATTAACGAAATAAACGAATGGCTCAATTGAGTGAATTATAGATTTTGGCAGGAGTCCAAACTTTAGTTTGTTCGAGCCGGAGTCCAAACTTTAGTTTGGGAGAGTATTGATAAATATTGGACTCCTGTCAACTTCAAACTTTTGAATCCCATTCCTTTTTCTGGAATAGTTTGTCTTGGATGACAGGCCTCGGGGCAAGTAGGGCAACCGAAAATCCTGGGGCCATCTTTTTTTACCTGCCAAACATTCTCCCATAAATATATATATATAGTATGAAAGCAAAATTAGAGAGCGTTGTAGAAGCTTTTGGGGTAGTCCTGAAATGTGGGTGATATTTCCCCCCCAGGTTTCACCCCTACTCTATGCACACAAGTTTTTCGTAGGGGGCCGGTAAGCGGGCTGTTAGAAATCCAAAATACTCAAAAATCGTACAGCTGAGCGATCCCACCAACCCAACCCGAAAGAATATAAAAATATAGAAAAATCATATATTTAAAATTTATGTGCATAGAGTAGCCATGTCAGGGGGTATGACTTGAGCCAATTCAGTGACTCTATCGAGTAATTGTGGAATTTCGAGGTCTGATTTTTCAAACCAAGCATCGACACCGGTATTGAGTGCTTTGATGACATCCGCTTTATCGCTTTCGCCGGATATTCGCATCCGTATCGGTTGCCAATGCTTGACTAATCATGTCAATGCCATTCATTTTAGGCATTTTGAAATCCACAATGGCAACATCAAATTCATCCACACGTAGTTTTTCAAGCCCTTCAACACCATCAGAAGCAGTGTCTACCAGAAAACCGCGTTTGGTAAAATAGTCTTGAAAGGTGGTAAGGATGTTATTTTCGTCAGTATTTTCGTTCCATAGTGCATTTTGTTGCTAAACGTTTAGGTGTTAAATCAAGAAACTTGGTTAGGCGTGTGTTGTTAGACAACGCTTTACAAATTCTTGAACTGAGTCATCGTCAAACCCGCTTGTTTCAAAATACTTCGTAGCGTTCCTTCTGGTACATCTCCGGTGTGAACCGGAACATAAGTTTGTCTTCCATCGGGATGGCGCAAAACAGCATGTGATCCTGACTGTCTTCTGCTTTCAAACCCAGCCCGATGTCATTTGGTCAGTACTTCACGCGCTTTGTATGGCATCTTCATTGATTTCTATGGTTGAGTACAACAATTCAGGTGACCGATTGATAGTTTCACCATTGGCTTTTTTCTCAGCAACCCAAAGCTTAATCAAATCTTTAGCTGCTTCTTTAGCACCTTCAATTCCAAATCCATGCGTTGTCAAACCGAGCAAAGGTACATGGGCATAGTAATAACCGGGTGGAAAATCACTCTCTTGAATTTCCTCAAATAAAATACCATAAATCATATTCATTTCCTTCAATTGAGTACAGCTTCTTTCTGAAATAAACGAATCAAATCGTTACAATAACTACAAGGATTGTATATAAGAAAGGATTTATAAAAACTGATTTTGAGAATGACTTAGTCTTTTTTCGATCTAATCCTTTCTTATAAACAATCCCTGTAGTTATAGTTGTTTATCCTTTCTTATAAACAATCCCTGTCGTTATTGCAGTTAATCCTTTCTTATATACAATCCCTGTCGTTATTGCAGTTAATCCTTTCTTATAAACAATCCCTGTAGTTATAGTTGTTTATCCTTTATTATATACAATCCCTGTAGTTATACTGGAAGTACAGCTTCTTTCCGGATTTGACGGATTTATACAAGTGTGCTAAAAATTAAAAACAAAAAAAAACAAAATAAAAAGCTGAAAAGGGTTAAACAATAAAAATAACATGGTTATATCCTCGCCAGCCGAAACCCGCCGCCCCTGAGACGGTTAGTCCGCGCCCCGTAGCTGCGGCTCGCCGTCCGCGCCCACCTCGCCACGTTGTCCCACGAGCCGCCGCGCACGGCAAAACGGCCTTCACTTTTGGCACGATTATTGCTTAAGCACCGTTTCTCCTTACCATTATAACGGTTTTCGTACTCTGAGCAGGTCAATTCCCATACATTCCCTACGGCATCATACAAGCCAAATGGATTAGGTTGAAAAGAACCCACTGGGGCTGTGCTTTTATCATCCCATTGGCTACCGCAACCATCACAGTTAGCTTTATTAGAGCCAATGTTATTTCCCCACCAGTATTTGGTGGTTGAGCCGGCGCGTGCGGCGTATTCCCATTGGGCCTCGGTTGGCAGACGGTATTGTTGACCCGTCTGTTGAGTTAACCACCCTGCATAAGCAGTGGCATCATTCCAAGAAATGCCTACTATGGGGTGATTTGCATTTGTCAAAGCACTACCCATTCTTTTGTAATGATCTTCCGTCCCGGTTTGAATGTTATATTTACTACCCGCTTCCTGCCATTCCGGTGCATGGCGGCCCGTGGCTCGCACAAAACGCAAATATTCACCCACCGTAATTTCATGCGTACCCATCGCAAAACGTTTAACAGACACCTGATGCAGTGCCTTTTCATCAGAATCGCCCCCACCCTGAAGATCCCCCATCCGAAAGCTGCCAGCCGGTATCCATACCATTTTGGGGCCTTGACTACCATCGCGTAACCGATCACGAAACACTTTACCTTTGACAAATCCAGAACCGGCTTCTGCACGCTCCAACTCTGCCTGACGATGAGCAGATTCAGCTTTCTGCCTCCTTAATGTTTCCACTTCTTCTCGCAACCTACGCTTCTTAGCTTCTTGCGCCAACTTTAAGGCTTCTTCACGTCTCTTTGCTTCCGCAACTTCGGCTTCTAACTTCTTAGCTTCTTCTTCTAAACGATCTAACTCTAAGACTTCTTCACGTCTCCTTGCTTCCGCAACCTCGGCTTCTAACATCGAAGCTTCTTCTTCTAAATGAACTAACTCACCATCTTCAACATTCGAGGTTTCATAACGCGACTTATCCGCCTTTAATCGCGCAATCTTCGCCAACTTCTTAGCTCTCTCTTCTTCACGACGATCCACGCGACGAAACACAAAATCGCCACCATCATGACCCGAACTCCGAATCATCTTAAACTCCGGGGTTTGCTCAACCTGACCGGAGACGCGTTCACGCATTTTCTGTGAATGAAATAACTCATCAGACGTAAATACATTCTCGCCTATCCCGGTCAACCCTTCTATAAACACCTTCGCAAATATCGAATGACTGCCACCACGAACAGTGTCTCGCACCGGCTCATTACCACCGCTTGATATTAATATACGGGCCGGCTTCTCTAACAT
>QNER01000647.1 GCA_003646175.1 Candidatus Parabeggiatoa sp. nov. 1 | reverse complement strand
TTTCAGGGCTGAAATTCTAAACCCATAAATCCTAGGGCGTTGCCCTAGGCTGGTATGTCAGCCCCAGAAAGGGGCAAAGCAATCTAAAAAAGTCTTATGCGAACTTAGTGATTGCTGTACTAGATTAATCACAAATTTTTTTCGTACCAGGTTCGCCAGGAGTACAAGGCGAACCTTGTACGAAAATCGGTATCAGGAGTACAATCACGAAAGGTTGTGAATCGCAAAAGTGATACTATCGCTAAAAGCAGCGATAGCATCACGAAAGAAACATGCACAAAACCATCCTTGCCCTCATCTTGTTACCGCTGCCTTTACTGGCGGCACCGTGCAATCAAGCAACGCGCTTGGTGATAAAAGCCTACGATATGGGACAACAGCCCAGTGTCTATGCTCAGCAAAAGGCGTTACTCCAACAAGCGTTGCGCCTGTGCCCCAAACATGCCTCCGCGCATAACAATCTCGGCCTGATCTGGGAAGCTGAGCAAAACCACACGCAAGCCCTTTACCATTACCAACGCACCTTGCAAATTGCCCCCGATTACTACGAAGCCTGGATTGGCATCGGCGATATTTACTATAAACAAGGCCAATATCCATTAAGCCTGGAAGCCTACCTGAATGTTTGCATCCGCAATAGCACGGCCCGCAATCCACAAATCATCAAATTGTTGGACAAATACCGCTACCGCAGTGTCGATGGCAACAACGTGTTTCGGAAAAAAAGCCTAGATATGCTTTACGACAAGCAGCGCCTTAAAAAACTCCGCGACATGTTTATAGATTGTCGTAGCCGCTATAAGGGTATTAAACCAACCTTGGTGTCCAGTACCCTGTTAGACACCTTTGTGGTATATCGCAATGTTTATTTTGATGTGGGGCAATATATATTAACGCCCACCGCCAAGCATCAATTAACGGCAATTGCCAATAGCTTATTAGAGAAACGCACCAAATCCATTCAAGTCAATGGACATACTGACATACAGCCATTTGCGAATCTATCGCCTGAAGAAAGTGACAGACGCAACTTGATACTTTCGCAACAACGTGCCACCTCTGTTGCCAAGGCTTTAGCAATCTACGGCATTCCTATAAATAGAATGATAACAACGGGTTATGGTTATACCCAACCGGCACAAGGCTATACCCAAGCCGATTTGGATAAAAACCGGCGCGTCGAGATTGAACTGAAATAAAACGCGATAACGACAGGGATTAGGTCATTCCAAAAAATTATAAATCACTTATCAACCCTGAAGGGGTTGGGTCATTGTTATAAGCGGGAAAATAGAAATGCACCCGATTATGTTAACGGCCGGTCAATATTCGTAAATTGCGAATTTTGACTGGCCTTTTGCTGAATCTTGCACACAATAACGGCCAGTTAATATTTGCGAATCACGAATATAAAATAGGCCCATTGCAACGACCGTTTATTCGCTATTCGCTATTCACAGGGCAAAACCGTAAAGCGTTGCAAAAACCTTGAAGGTTTATAACTGAGGCAAAACCTTCAAGGTTTCCAAAACCTTGAAGGTTTATAACTGAATATTTGCCGAGACTAAAAGGATTGAAAACATGACGGATAATGTGTTATTTATCAGTATTTATCTAGGATTAGTTATTGGCGCAATCATAAAAGGGTTACCCAAAAACCCTATTGATAATTTTTTGGCTCACATTTCATCTCACAAACGTCAGAAACGAATAGCAGCGGCTGACAGGCTGTTTATTGTTCAATTGGTACAAGATAGCAATCTTTTTATCATGGAAACCATGAAAATGGTTGCACTGACCAATTTGTTATTTTTGACGTTTATTATTTTTTGGATACTGCCAATGCGCCCTTTTTGGTTATTCACCGATTTAGCCGTTATTTTTGTTGGGTTGTTATCCGTTTGGATAGGGGCTCTAACCTCCAAAAAGTTCAGTTTGTTAAAGCCAGCCTATGAAATATTTAGGGCAAAACCTTCAAGGTTTCCAAAACCTTGAAGGTTTATAACTGATTTTTTTTCCGGGATTCGTTGTACTCAATTCGCTGTAGCATTGTGTTATTGAGCGAAATATTTTTACCTTTCAATAGATTATGAGTTAGGCTTTATTGACTTTTAATGGAAAACTGAAAACTTGTAGTTGCTATCTATTGTCAACTTTAATATACTGAGCCGCTTTACACGTTGAGCGATACTTTCGCGAAAAGAGATGAATGGTGGGCAAGCGGGCGGTCAGATTCGGGACAACGTTTGAGAAAGTCGCGACAGCGATCCCACCCTACAAAACTATCTATTGTCAACTTTAATATACTGAGCCACTTTACACGCTGAGCGATACTGTCGCGAAAAGTGATAGCATCACGGTGGGTGGTTATTTATTTGGGAAATTTATTTTATTTCCTTTTCTCCTTGCTTTATGAAGCGTCATGATGACATAAAGCTGTTTAATCCGTAAGGAGTTTTATGAAACTGAAACATTACGAAATTGTATTTATCGTTCACCCGGATCAGAGCGATCAAGTGCCAGCGATGATCGAACGTTATGAAGCAATCGTGGCAGGCAAAAATGGTCATGTCCATCGCCTCGAAGATTGGGGACGTCGCCAATTGGCTTATCCCATTAATAAAATACACAAGGCGCACTACGTCTTGATGAACATCGAGTGTGACACGGAAGTTGTCAATGAAATCAGCGAGGCTTTTCGCTTTAATGATGCTGTGATTCGTCATATCATCTTTAGGCGGAAAAAAGCGGTGACAGAATCGTCTCCGCTGGCTAAAGGCAAGGAGCAAGGCCCATCGAAGCTCTCTGAAGATCTGGAATTGCAGGATTTTCAACGGGGCAATGATGATGATAATGATTGATGGCGGTGATGGCATTAAAGAATAGACGGTTTAATTCACACATCACCACCAGTACGGTTCGCCCATCAATTTCGTGAAAACTGACACACCCCTTGCATTCCCTCTAGGGGTAATGGCACGCACGATAGAAATTTTGGTTGTGCAAGAACAGGTTTGCAACTGGTGAACGAATGTTTTTGCTAGGCTTGAGCCCCTGGAACTCTCAGCGGTTTGAGTTTTTGTTCATATTATTCAATATGTTAGGGGTGTGTGGTATTTCTTTGGTAGTTCCTTGGGAACAACAATGTTACGGATTTTACGTCCCGTCTCATTATGTGTTCGGGATTATTGTAACTGACTGATTTTGTTTGAAATAAATTGTGATTAGGTGATAAGTGACAGGTGAATTTCTTTTGGCAAACTTTTAAGCAAGAATCATGAAAATATAATTATCAACCACAAATCACAATTCATCATTCACAATTCACAATTCACAATTAGAAAGCTTGTACTCCAAAATGAGGCTGTAGATACTAACTATGTCACGTTATTTTTTTCGTCGCAAAAAATATTGTCGATTTACCGCCGAAAAGGTTGATGAAATCGATTACAAAGACTTGAACACCCTCAGAGGCTATATCACTGAAACCGGTAAAATTGTGCCGAGCCGCATTACGGGTACTAAGTCTAAGTATCAGCGGCAGTTAGCCAGTGCCATTAGACGCGCTCGTTATTTGGCATTGTTGCCTTACTCTGACGCACACGATTAATTTTAAAAGGGGATAGCGAAAAGGGGAAAGGGCTATTTTTAATCCTTCATTCTTCATTCCCAATTCCCGCTTATCACGATTTTTAAATAGTGCTTGGACAAAAAACCTCTAATATTTCGGTGTGTCATTTCAATTCAGACTCAAGAAATCTTTGGGTTTCTCACCGGTTAATATTTCTTCGCTCATCGTTCTGACAAAACTTAGGCAAAGAATTTTCGTCCAGGCACTAAATACTGAGGTTTCTTACAAATGGAAGTTATTCTTCTCGACAGAATTAAAAAGTTGGGTAATTTAGGTGAGAAGGTTGCAGTGGCTAACGGTTATGCTCGTAATTATTTGATTCCTTACGGAAAAGCGGTAGCAGCAACCACAGAAAATATCGCACAATTTGAAACACGTCGTGCTGAGTTTGAACAAGCGCAAAAAGATACACAGGCAGCTGCCCAAAAACGTGCCGAGCAATTACAAGAGATTATTGTTGAGATTGCTGGCAAAGTGGGTATTGAAGGTAAACTGTTTGGCTCTGTCAACGCCGCTGATATTGCACAGGCGATTAGTGACGGGGGAATAAAAATTTCCAAACACGAAATCCGCTTACCCAACGGGCCTATACGACAAATTGGCGAATATGATATCGAAGTTCATTTACATCCCGATGTTAATGCCTTTGTGACTATTCAAGTGATTGCAGAAAACTGATTTATGGGAACTACGCAACAGTTTACGTAGATTGGGCTTCAGGGGCAATAGGTAATCCGAAAAAGTCTTGTTAATTCGTAACTACTCCGCACCGAAGGTGCGAATTATTATAGCCTGGGGCAACGCCCCAGGTGCTGAAAGGGCGCAAGTTCCTAGGGCGCTGCCCTAGGCTTTAATAAAGCGCCCTTTCAGGGCTGAGTAGTAACGTTAATTCAAAGGTTTCAAAGATTTTGCCAATCGCTTAACTTAGGATTGACATCTTAAAAAGTTTTTCAGGGTTTTGCCCTCGAAGCACAACAGTGAAGCAACGGATGGTTTGCCATTAATATTTTAACTTTGATAAATCCTATTTTTGGGTTAAAAACGGATTTTCACTTGACAGAGAACGCGAACAGTCGAAAAATTTTTGATTAGAATTATTATCCTTTATTATAAACAATCCTTGTAGTTCTAATGGGTGGTAAAAAACTTGAACATCGAATATCACTACTTATTAGTAACTACTCAGCCCTGAAAAGGCGCTTTATTAAAGCCTAGGGCGACGCCCTAGTGCCGTTTCGCTGCAGTTTCCATACCACCCCAACGGCTTTAGCCGTTGGCTAAGGTGGTCTGGAAACTTCCGCTTTCGTGTACTAGGAACTTGCGCCCAGCACCTGGGACGTTGCCCCAGGCTATAATAATTCGCACGCTTCGGTGCTGAGTAGTTACAATTATTAATCCTTTATTATATACAATCCCTGTAGTTATTGTTGTCCCCGCAATTCCTTCGATGCGGGGATTGGTTTCTCTTCACCTCGCGTGCGTGAATCCCGCCCGTGTCATCCTA
>QNER01000646.1 GCA_003646175.1 Candidatus Parabeggiatoa sp. nov. 1 | reverse complement strand
CAAACGCTGCACGTTGTTAAAATTGCCATAACCCGTATCACCATCAAGAAGGATTGGGATGGTAGTGGCATCTGACATAAATTCTACCGTTTCAATTACTTGAGTCCAACTGGCTTCATTACTGTCGCGCACACCCCACTGGGCGGAAATAGATAAACCGCTGGCCCAAATTCCCTTAAAACCAGCATCTTCAACCAGTTTAGCACTAATCCCGTTGTGGGCTTCAAGTAAAAATTCAAGTTGGTTTGATTCCAGTAGGTTTTTTAATTGCCTACATTTAGTTTTGCCTATTTGCATTTTACCTTAAAACCTCTTGCAAAAATCTCCAAAAAAAAGTAAGTTTGTTAACCAAGTATCTGTGCATATTTTGAATGCTGCACACCTAGGTTGACTGGTATCATACAAATTTTTTTCGCCCATTGCAAGTTTTTTTTCAGTGAGATTAAATTTACTGTAACCATAAAAATATATAAGTACACTTTTTGACTGGCACAGGAGGGCGGAAATGTCCAGACCATTGGTTAACTATTTATAGTTTTTCAGATAATAATAATTTCAATTAGAAACCTTCAAGGTTTTGGAAACCTTGAAGGTTTTGCCCTAGAAAACGTCGATCCTCCTGTACTAAAACAAAACTATAAAATGGCTTATTGAATTCGCGAATAACGAATAACGAATAGCGAATGATAATATCAAGATGATTACTTTATACTCGATGTTCAAGTTTTTGATGTTATTTGGCTTAAAGCAATCAATTTTTGAGTGTTTATATAATGCAATTCATTAATTTTTAGGCATAAAAATTATATTTATTTTGAAATCAACGGTTTACAAAAAACTTGAACATCGAGTTATATTTCAGGAAGTTAAGTGCTGAATATGCTGTGGTTTAGCCTAGGGTGGTAAAAATCAGGTGATTTTGGTCCAAAAACGTTTCTTTATTTGTTCCGCATTGACAAAATAATCTCTAAAAATAGTGACTTAAATAACCATTTTTTCATTAATAATTAATACTTCACAATTCACAATTCACAATTTATCTGGCCTTATCTAAATAATTGTATTGTATTTCAGCAATTATTGAAGGTTTTAAATCATATTGTTTAGCTAAACTTGACCATTGCGACACGGCATTTCTAACTTGTTCTATCATTGCCATTAAATGGCGTACCTGATATTTTTTTGCCAACACTTTTAAATCTTTTAATGGGGGATTTTTCCCAATACCAAGAATGCTCATCGCATGTTCCCCCGCCATTCCTTTAGTAGGCATTAAATCATAAGCGGGTGCCAATTGCCATTGAGCTTGTTTATCGAATTGAAAAGAAAAATTTTTGACATGATCATCTCGATTATGGGCAAAAATATTAAATAACATGCGTAAAAAAGCTTGTTCCACCGCCTGTTGTTGTTTGGTTAAGACTTGGGTAACTTGCAAATAAGTTTCATAATCACAAGAGGGAATACGATGATCGGCATGAATTAACCCACTTAATGTATGAGTATAAAGACGCTGATTACCCTCCCGATCAAAACGTTTGATAGCAAAATAGCGGTGGTGATTTTCTTCCGTCTGAATGAGTCGTGTTTCTGGCATTGAGATACCAGCTTGTTTAGCCATTAAAGAATAGATATATTCAATAACACCAGCCTCTTCTAAGTCATCGTTTTGTGAAAATTTCACTAAATAATGTGCATAATCAGCCGGTAATTTATCAAGTCCACTGATGACATGATTGGTTTTATTTAAGCCAACAATGACTTTAGGCCTTGCACCACCTGAAGAACTACCCAAGAGTTGTAATTCTGGAAAAATGTCGTCACTGTTCCCAGTCATCACTTGTTGAGCGTTTTCCGCTAACACATTGAGTTGTAAGGAAGATAAACGCTCATTTTGCTGAAATTGCGCTGGATGATAGCTCAATGCACCCATGGTACGTTCACCCATGTAAGATAAACGCTCTAACGGGGTAATGGTTTTAATATCAAAACCTAATTGCCGAAAAGCTCTGTCCATTAAAAGTAATCCCCAACCATCCGGTAATGAATCATTAAATAATCCATATAATCCAGAAAAAACGCGCTCTTTTTCTATAAATACTCCCAACTTATTGGGTAAATAAAAGGGAGAAAGTGCGAAACCGGTTTTAATAAACTCTGGTGAATATTCAAAGAGTATTTGTTTTTTATAAGCAGTCATCAAACCAACCGGAATAACTTGATTTTGATAAGGATGAAAACGCACTTCAATTTCCATGCTTTTCTCCAGAAGGTTGTTTGCGTTTGCCCCTTTGTCGTTGTTTTTCTAGTTTTTTTATATCAGACAATGTCATGATTTCGGGTTCTTCAAATAATGACATCAATTCGCTTAATCGTCCTAATGCCAATGCGATTAACAGTAATCTTTCCAGAGAAATTTGCCCGGTGGTTTCAAAACGTTTTAACGACGCGAGAGAAATCCCAGCACGTTCAGCCAGTTCAGCTTGAGTCCACTCGTTAAGTAAACGTAAACGTTTTAGGCGTTGACTCAGTATTTGTTGTACTTCATAAGGTGTATGTAAGCTAAGGTGTAACATATTAGCTATTATAATCTCATTTAGTATTTAATAGCTACTATAATAGCTATTAAAAATATAGGGCACTCAAACCTTAGTTTGGCCTTCAGGAGTCCAAACTTTAGTTTGGGCCTTTACAATAACCATACGGTTTTTTCGTACAAAGTTCGCCTGAAACGAATGATAATTTAACATTGTCAAGTGAAAGTCACATCAAAATAAATCCGGTTAATCCTTTAATCCGTTTAATCGGGTTCAAAATTTTTTGGCGAAGATATTAACAACACAAAAACGACATCAGTGAAATCAAAACACACCAACCTAGAGCAAGTGACAGCCGAGGAATGGGCAACTTGTATTAAAGTTTTGCAATTGGCTTGCGATGATCCTGACGCATACGCAGTGTCAGACATGAAAACGTTAACCGGGCTTGTCACCAAACTCTATAAATTTTCTCGCAAGCAGCGTCGCCAGTTGAACGAGCAAAGTCATCGTGAAACTCAGCGGGCGTTACTTGAATCCTCGCTACGCTGCCAATCTGAGCCATTGGATGAGTTGACGATGGACAGAGCCACTCAAACAATTATTCAATCAACAGCAACTTATCAACAGTCTAAGAAATTTATCGGTTGTTATATCTGTAAACAAAAATATAATGACATTCATTTTTTTTACCATAATCTCTGCCCATCTTGCGCGGAATATAATTATGCCAAGCGACAACAACGGACTAATCTTAATGGACGAGTGGCATTTATAACAGGAGGGAGAATTAAGATAGGTTATGAGACGGTTTTAAAATTACTGCGTGATGGAGCACGGGTGATCATGACAACGCGATTTCCACACGATGCAGCTCACCGTTATGCTCAAGAAGCAGATTTTGAAACGTGGCAGCACCGATTAAAAATCCACGGGTTGGATTTGAGAAATATTCCACAAGTGGAAGAATTTATTCATCATTTACTCAATTCTGAACCTTACTTAGATATTATTATCAATAACGCCGCTCAAACGGTCAAAAAGCCAGATGATTTTTATGTTCATTTAATGGCAATGGAAACTGTTCCAATAGCGGCTTTACCTGCAAAAATACAAGCATTATTAGAGACTTATAATCATTATTTACCTTCACAACCAGAATTGACTCTGGACAAAGCGGTGCTACAACTGACTTTACCCACCACACCCGCGTTTCCAGCCGGAAAATATGATATTCATGGGCAACAAGTCGATTTGCGTTCTGATAATAGTTGGCTGGCAACCCTAGATAATGTTGACACTGTCGAACTGTTAGAAGTCCATTTAGTGAATGCGCTATCCCCGTTTTTATTCAATAGCCGCTTAAAACCGTTGCTGCTATCATCGCCACATCCAAAACGTTTTATCGTTAATGTGTCAGCGATGGAAGGTATATTTAATTACAGAAACAAAACGCCTAGGCATCCTCATACCAATATGGCAAAAGCGGCATTAAACATGATGACTCGTACTTCGGCTCAGGATTATGTCAAAGACGGTATTTTTATGAATAGCGTGGACACGGGCTGGATTACCCAAGAGAACCCGTATCCCATCAAAACACGAGTGCGCCAAAATGGTTTTGTGCCACCGCTTGATATTATAGATGGTGCGGCAAGGGTTTATGATCCCATTGTGCAAGGGAATGAAGGGGCTGTAATTTATGGACAATTTCTAAAGGATTATCAGCCAACAAATTGGTAAAAGTATCGCGGGCGTACAACTTCTTTCTGGAATCAACGGATTTTGTTATCGCCGGCGTACAACTTCTTTCTGAAATTAACGGATTTTTTTCGTGTTCAACAATATATTAAGGAATTCGTTTCAGGCGAACCTTGCAGGAGTCCAGTTCCAAGATAAATCTTGGACTCCTGTTTGCCAGTCAATATAAAATATAGAAATAAAGTAATTACCGATTACCTATTACCCAATCTTTGCCCCAGTTGGAGCGATGCTGCCAACTTTTGCGTAGTTCCCATTATCAACATAAGGAAAAAACATGCTGTGGATTAAAGCGTTTCACATTATTTTTGTAGTGACATGGTTTGCGGGCTTATTTTATCTACCGCGCCTATTTGTCTATCATGCCATGACTGAAGATGAACTCAGTAATGAGCGGTTTAAAGTCATGGAGCGTAAATTGTATCACGGTATTACAATGCCCAGCGCAATTTTAGCGGTAGGTTTAGGCGTTTGGTTGCTAGTGGCTTATCATTGGTGGCAACTTTTTTTGACGGCTACAGGTACGGTTTTTTGGTTATACGCCAAATTAGTGTTGGTAGCGATTTTGATTGGTTATCATTTTTACTGCGGCAAACTCTTGAATGATTTTAAACATGATCGTAATCGTCACACGCATGTTTTTTATCGGTGGTTTAATGAATTTCCAGTGTTAATTTTAGTTGCAGTGACGATTTTGGTGGAGGTTCAGCCGTTTTAAGTCGTTTTTTCGTACAAGGTTCGCCTTGTACTCCTGATAATCTGATATTGTCAAATTAACCATTAACAGAGATTTTTTTTGAAATGTGCTTGACATCTTTGAAGAGCAAGCATAAATTT
>QNER01000645.1 GCA_003646175.1 Candidatus Parabeggiatoa sp. nov. 1 | reverse complement strand
GAAACTATCCTTTTTTCAGCGCGATGGCGTTCCGTTCAGAATGAGCAATTAACATTTATCAAATTGCACATCGCATTACACAATAAGTGACTTTTAATTTGATGAATGTAGGACTTACGCATTGACAGATGACCAATTTCATGAGCCATTTTAAATACAAGGCATTACAAATTTGGGATGAGTCGTTTTCGGTCAATTTTGACAGATTTGATCGGGGGTAAAATTTTCATAACCCTATGATATTTATCATGAAAACAAAAAATGGAGTTTGTCAATGCGTAAGTCCTAGAATGGTACAAAATTGTATCTTGCTTGAAATGTCTGGAAAGAGGATAATGCCGCGCACTTGAAGAGTTAGTGATGTGTTCAAAGTTGAACAAATCAAACTGCCAGCGAGATAGAGGGAGACTTCGATCTAATCCCTTATTATATACAATCCTTGTAGTTGATGAATGGTACAAAATTGTATCTTGCTTGAAATGTGTGGAAGGAGGATAATGCCGCGCACTTGAAGAGTTGGTGATGTGGACAAAGTTGAACAAATCAAACCTCGGCCCTTGTGTAGTTAACTAAAAATTTTTCCTGATTGAATCGTGGCACAAGCACGTTTTTGCTACTCCCAAAGGCGCGTCGGAAAAAAATTTTCACGTCCGTTGCTCATGATCTATTGATATTGACCCCACCATTTTAATCTGTCAATATATGCGCTCGTTTAAAATATTGGATACAACAAGTCAATAATAATTTTGCAAAGGTATCAGTCTAACTAAACACTTGAACAATAAGCATATTGTGCAGCCTATGTTTTAATGGACGCATGACACGCACAGGACAGTCGACTTTAATTTGTGGCACTTATGAGTGGAAAAATTATCGAACATCTTGCGATTGAAGAAAATATGTCTCATAATGTAAAAGAAAATAAATGGATGGAGATTATATTTCATATCTTAACCATGGTAGTTTTATTTCTTGAAATCCATAGCCACTTTCCCTCTGAACCCATGATTAGGTTAGAAGTGGAGAAATCGGACACGCCGTCTGCTGCGTATTCACTGATTGGTGCCGATTCTGATCAAGACTATTCGTTAGAGTACCTCAAAATCTATCCCCGTTTGGATTCTGATTTTGTTAAACAGGCAACATTTCAATATAATTACTATAAGGAGGTAGACTTAAAAGAAAGTCAAATAGAACAACCTACTGCTTACATTATCTCAAGAGAATTATTGCAAAAAGAATTTGGAGAAGAGGGTTTTCATTTTGCCTTTTTATCTGAGAACAATCATTTTCAATTTAACTTTTTGTTTGAGGATAGCAAACAAAATGAGCCTCAATTTGAGTGTCAAGCTGTGGCTATGGCAGAAAATGTTGGACAAATCATAAACATTCCTTGTAAAGTCGGGAAGAAAGTACCCGTTGTTTATCGCAAAATGATTACTGTTTTGGGAGTTGAAATTTTTGTTTGGGAAATTGGGATAGCAATAATGGTACTTCTGTGGTATTTTGGTTTTTTAATTTTCTTAAAAAAACCGAGAAAGGAGTCATCAACAACAAGACTCCCGACACACGGAATAGGAGAAGAAGTCAAACCACCAAGAGATGGAGAAGGAACTTTTTAAAAACAACGTTAAAGCAAGCCAGAATGAGGAAGTCATATGGAATGGCACATTATCACTAGCAGTAAAGGCGGTGTGGGCAAAACTTTGCTCACGTTGCTTCTAACCGCACGTCATCTTGAACTTGACCAAACTCCCTTGGTTATAGATTTAAACGCTATGAATGCTGACTCGGGTGCGTTACTTGTTGAAGGTGTTCCACAAGTTCCCGATCCAAAATATGAATTATCAATTACCATAGAACACCCGAGAGCTGCTGAAGAAACGGAGCAACTTGGTTCAGAAAACATCATCGTTCAAAGGGCCAATTCCTTTTATAGGGGAAAGGAACCAATTCCCTATGCCGTTGGATGGCCATCTAATCCCTATAATTTATACAGGCCTTCCCTATTTGCTGATTTTCTTTGCACCATAAAAGGCAACTTAGGCAGAATTCAGAAAGAGATGGGTTTAGAAATCAAAACGGTTATCATTGATACGAATTACCATTTTTGTAATATCTTTTCCCAACATAAAGGTTATTATAAAAGGTACAATGATGAACTGAAGGATGATACGATAACTTGTTGGTTTTTATGGGTTTACAGGCAATTAGAGAACTTACTTGACAAGAAGGTGGGTTCGGATAAGCTCTATAAGTCCGCAAATATGATCGAAACGCATTTGAAACGTGACGATAATCATGCTTGTCTAATGCATGTTATCACACCGGTATCACTGATATCGTCTCAGGTAGTCGTTCAACCGCAGAAGACGAAAGAAGATACGACGGAAAGGTGGCCTATTCTCAGCTTACTCTTCACTTCTGAGAAAAAAGGAAAAGAACAAAAACGAAAACAAGAGCTTGTGGTTGAAGGATTGGACAAGATAGAGAAAGTAGAAAAAGGTAATTACAAAAGTTTTATGGATTGGATAACGGACTTAGCAAATGCCCACACCGTGTTGCAAGTTCCTAGTGATGAGCAGAAGAAAGATGGTAAGAAAGATGAGGATAAACTGGAAGGGGGTGTTTTTTTAAAGACGCTCATTAAAGCCTTAGAGGACGAGCGTCCTATGAATGTGATACCTTTGTGGGATTATCACCCAAACTTACAAAGGTATACTGATAAATACGCTAAGGATCCATTGGCCAATCTCATGAAATATGAAATTTATGAGAGCCTTAAAAAGCTCTTGCAATAGGATAGCCTATGACAATGATTGTCTTTTACGAGAGTCAAGAACCAGTCTGGTTCAAGCAGCATTGCTATGCGGAGCTAACGACGGATAAGACTTTTTTTTCTAACTATGATGAATGGGTGGAAGACTTCAATAACAAAGACATTGAAGAACTCAAATCATTAGTAAAGTCTTGGCTACCACCGATAGGAAATATTTCAGGGAACGAAGACAATACAATTCTCTACATACCTTTTGAGATGAAAGACAAACTCATTAAAGTCCTTAAGTATTTAGGCTTCAATACGAAAAATGGCGATATTGCCTCTGTACCTACCAGCAAAAAGCTTGGGTTAGGGCCGGGGGAAACACGCACCGTTTTTTATGACAACATGGAAATAAAGGAGGTGTCTCAACTCGTTCAAGGGTGCGTCAACAAAAAACTTGAGAAAGTGCTAGATGATGTAGTTGCCGACCCTATAAATCCAATAGGTGGTATTTTTTTGTTTGATTTAAGAAACGGTTTTCTTATCTGTGAAAGTACAAATAATGAACTGAGCGGCAATATTAACCTCGTTGCGCCTTCTTTATGTTCGTTAATAAATTTTGACGAGATGTTAAGCAAATTTGGAACAACCATTGAACGTGGTAAACTAAACTCTGTGGTTATTCAGCTTACCAACGGTATGATTCGCTTGTACTTTGTGAATTTAGAATTACCCATTCTCTTGGGTTTTGTGAGTACAAAAAATAAAGGAATAGGCCAATTGATAGCTTTTAGTGACAGAGAATATCCCAAAATCATTGAAGAATTGAAATTGGCAATGTAGTATTTGGAAAAAAACATTTTTCAGATAAATTTTGTTATTGGAAATATTAGACGAGTGCCTGAAAGCGGAAATCCCCATACCATCCTGCCAGTAGCGGGGCTCATGGCTAAAAGCGATAGAAGGCTAAAGCCGACTGAACTTTAGTGCCCTAATACGTACAGTAGCTCTTAGACAACAGTCGAAAGCTGTTGGCTGAGGTGGTCTCGAAACTGGAGCGATCTTGCACTAGGTGGTGTAATACTCTGTTTTTAATTGAAGGAGAAAAGAAGTATGTCAGTCAGAGATTTACTGAATCAAGCCGTACAAGCTGAAAATCAAATAGACGCGGGTTTTGTCATCAATGTAACAGACAGTTTTATGTTGAATAAACATGATGTGAAATCCGTCAAGAGTGATCCTATTCTTGCTAAGCTCAAGGCTGCCGAAGGATACCTTGGTCACTTAGCAACTCTTAAACAAACAATAGACCCACTGGGAAAAGAACTTGATCGTGGTGAAATGGATTACGCGCTTTTTCAACTCACTAACGGGAGCCTTCTTTTCTACTTTTTTCCCAATCTGGTACAGGGAAAACTCATTGCAGTTGGATTTGTCAGTGCAGAGGCGGAAGGACTTGGTCAAATGCTTTTTTGGGGAGATAGATATATTAAGCAAATTGAACCTGAATTGAGAAAAGAATTGGCGTAATGCTCTTATTCCAACGCACGGGAAGGTTTACTTTGTTCCAGAACGCTGTTTGAGAACACTTTTCTAGCAAGCGTAGGATGGTTCATTGTAGCGAACATAGGGTGGGTAGAGCGTCGCATGGGTATCGTTCGGGGTGGGTAGAGCGAGCGAAACCCACCTTTTTCTTTTATAAAGATTAATGGTGGAGATTAATCCTCTACCCACCCGACGCTTGCTAATCCCATTTTAAGCCTCTCGGCAAAAACCGAGGGGCTTTTTTATTCATTCCGACGTGCCGCTTTTTAGTTCATTAATCAACATTGTTGAAAACAGAAATAACACTTAAGGAAGATTCTTGAGCGCGGAGGGTGGGTAGAGCGT
Source organism: Candidatus Parabeggiatoa sp. nov. 1 (assembly GCA_003646175.1). Taxonomy (GTDB): domain Bacteria; phylum Pseudomonadota; class Gammaproteobacteria; order Beggiatoales; family Beggiatoaceae; genus Parabeggiatoa. The sequence goes on along the minus strand of QNER01000645.1, from coordinate 483 downwards.
CAATGCCATTAAGTTAAGAATAAATCCATACATGTAGCCCCCCAAGAGGTTTTTCTTGCCGGCCCCAAAATGCGACGATGGTGGGCAACAAAAAGACGTTGGGATGGTACAAAAGAACGTTTTTAGGCTTGTAGTTATTTTATCAACACATCAACGCGGCGCGTGAATGGTTTGATTAACAGTGATGAATTCATTATCATATAAACAACAAAAATCAATCAATACACCGTTCAAATTTATGGTATGGCTGGCGACGAGACAGACGAGCTTGTATCCACTACTAAAAACGAGGCTTCTTCGCAGTGCGAGATCAACCCACTACCACGACATCTTTGGTTAGGAGTCACTTTCACGGGGGCAGTTAGGATTTGTTTTTAGCCGTGCCAAGTATAGCAAGTTGAAAATCAGTCATTCGCCCCTTTCAATTAGCGATTCGGCCGTGGCATTGTTTGTATTTCTTGCCAGAACCACAGGGGCAAGGTT
>QNER01000644.1 GCA_003646175.1 Candidatus Parabeggiatoa sp. nov. 1 | reverse complement strand
TCAAGCTCAGAGTTTTTATGAGGGTATGGATTCTTTCTATTATGGAAATCCAGCACCGATGTTGGGTCATTATGATTTTTCAGGGGTTGAAACGGTGGCCGATATTGGCGGTGCCAGCGGTTCTCAATTGATTGCGGTTTTAAAGCATTATCCGCATCTGAAAGGCATTTTGTTTGATTTACCCGATACGGTTAAACGCGCCCAAGCGAATATTGAAGCGGCCGGTTTGGCTGGGCGTTGCCGCACGGTTGGCGGGAGTTTTTTTGACTCAATTCCCAGCGGTGCGGATGTTTATCTGATACGGCATGTTATCCATAACTGGAATGATGAGAAAAGCGTAGAAATCCTAAGCAATATCCGTGCGGTGTTGCAAGAAAAGGGCCGGGTGTTGGTCATTGAAACACTCGTCCCTTCAGACAACGAAAAATGTGCTACAGCGTGGCACGAACTGTCTCTTGCCGAGAAATCCATCGCTTCATGGTGGGATCTTTCCATGTTTGTCGTTGACGATGGTGCTGAACGCACACAACCGGAATACGCACAACTCTTTGCGAAGGCCGGTTTGAAACTGAGCCGTGTTATTCCAACCAATATAGATGTTAGTTTAATTGAAGGTACTCACTAAAAAGGACATTTGACAACAGTATTTAATAAGAAGACGTATTATGGCTAAAGTTTCTCATAACCCTGCAATTGGTGCTCATCTTTTTATCGGCGGAATTCCCACTTTTATGCGCCAACCTGCCAGTCGTGATTTGGAAGGCGTGGAAGTAGCTATCATAGGCATTCCCTTTGACGGTGGTACACTGGTATCTCGTAGTGGAACCCGTTCTGGCCCGTTGAAAATACGCGAAGCTTCATTGGACCTTTTCAAAGGTTGTCATCCTATTTTCAAAGTTGATCCTTTTGATAAGTTCACCAGAGTTGATTATGGTGATGTGGCAGTGGAGCCCCTCAGCATGGAAGATACCCTGAAAGCTATTCAGGAAGAAGTCGGCGCAGTACTTGTTTCAGATACAACGGTTATTGCTCTTGGCGGAGATCACTCTATCACCCTGCCCTTATTGCGTACCCATGCAGCGAAATTTGGCCCATTAGCTGTGATACATTTTGATGCTCATCCTGATACTGCGGACTATGAAGTTTCTCATGCCACTTCCTTCTATCACGCTATCAAGGAAAAATTGATTGACACAGAAGCTTATATTCAGGTAGGAATTCGGGGGCCCAGTATTCTGGAAGACGTGGAAGCCGCGAGGGCACTTGGCGCACAAGTTCTGACCATTGATGAATGTTTTGCTATGGGCATACCGGCAGTCATTCAAAAGATTACCGAGCTAATGGGACGACGCCGGGTTTATGTTTCCTTTGACATTGACTCAGTTGATCCTGCTTACGCACCTGGCACTGGCTCACCTGAAATAGGTGGTTTTACGAGCTACCAAATATTACAAATGGTGCGGGGTTTAGCGGGATTAAACTTAGTGGGATTTGATTTAGTTGAAGTTTGCCCGTCCTACGATCATGGCGAAATAACTTCTATTTTAGCTGCCAATCTGGTGCTTGAATTCTTATCTTTATTGGCGGTAAATAAGTCAAAATCATCCTAAAATAAACGAAGGAAGGCTGAAATATCCATACCACGAAGGCTACCTACCAGAAGCAAGAACAGGTATGCAACCAGTTCAGTAATGCAAAGGGCGTATCCAGAGATTGGGGGACAATATATATATGGCGGGTTTTCCGAGAAAACCTACCTTCGGGTGGAAGCGTAAAAACAGTTTCACTTCGTCAAAAACCAAATAGCCAGTCGCTTTTTGAATCCTTCAACTCAAGCATTGATTGCTATTTCAATGCTTTAAGCAACAGTTTTGATTTGATGTCATTCTTTTCACCCAAAGGTAGGTTTTCTCAGATAACACGCCATATATCTAATTGTTCTTTCCATGTTTGTCGTTGACGATGGTGCTGAGCGCACACAACAGGAATACGCACAACTGTTTGCGAAGGCGGGTTTGAAACTGAGCCGTGTCATTCCAACCAATATAGATGTGAGTTTAATTGAAGGCACTCACTAAGGAGGACAACAAATGACGACAGAAACCAAGTCGCAACAGAAAGATATTGCGAGCATGGACGTACAAGAATTGCGGGCCGAACTCAAAGCTTTGAGAAACAGCGAACCGTATGACCGCATTTTTGAGAGTGTACCGGTTTCCCTTGAAGTGGGGGACTATTCTGGTATCAAAGTATTTTTGGATAACTTGCGTGCCAACGGGGTGCAGGATTTCAAGGCTTATTTTGAGGAACACCCAGAGGCTATCAGAGAAGGCATCGGTCACATGAGTGAGGATGTTTTTTTGCACAATCAAGAGTTTTTAGGTATCTATCAATCCAATTCCACAGAAGAGTTCTTGAATGATACAGCTGGAGTTGATCCGATGACGGATAAAACCGTCTATTCTGATGACTTTTGCCGTGGATTTGGGGAATTATTTACTGCGTTGGCAAGCGGAGCAACCCGTTTTTCAACCCACACGACTGAAACGACTGTCGATAACACTACTCGTTTTCGGGCCGAGGTGACTTGGTCAATAGTATCTGGTTATGAAGAGACTTGGGAAAGATTAGTCGTTTCTGTTATACCGTTTGACAGAATGCGCCTTCCTACCTGAAATTAAAAACCTTATCGGTTAGGCAAACAAACTGATAAGGTTTTGTCCCATTTTTTTGAACGTCTATCGTTTGAATTTTGCCAGTGCTGGTTGCAAACCTCGTCAGGCAGCGTTTGCCTTCGCCGGTTTGCAACCGGCGAAGTAACGTTTTTTCTGGTTTTACAACCGGGCACGAATCGTCACTTCAATGTTGAGACACAGTATCTATGTCTATTTTTGGAATTAACGCGGTTTTTCATGAATCTGCCGCTTGCTTATTTATTGGAAAATGGAAAAATCTTAGCCAGTGCCGAAGAAGAACGGTTTAACCGGATAAAACACGGCAAACAGGCTAATTTAGACAATCCTGATGAATTGCCATGGTAGGCGATTCAGTATTGTCTGGATTCTGCCGGGGTAGAATTAAAACAAATCGGACAGATTGGTTACTCGTTTAATCCAAGGATAAAAAGCAACCCGCTTTTTAACGCAGAATATAAAGATGATGAAGAGTTGTTGGAGAAAACGCTTTTCAACATACCAGAGAAGTTAAAGGAAATGGGTTTCCAAGGTGAATTTCACTGGGTCAATCACCATACCGCTCATGCAGCCTCTGCTTATTACGTTTCTCCCTTTCAAGAAGCAGCGATTCTTGTGGTAGATAATGCTGGGGAAAGTCGTTCCACTTCGTTTTTTTATTCTAAAAACAACCAACTGAAACTCATGCAAGAGATATTGTTTCCGGCTTCTCTTGGTGCTCTTTGGGAGTTGTTATCGATTTTCTTAGGATTTGATGGGTATGATGCCGCTAAGGTCATGGGGTTGGCTGCTTATGGGAACCCGAACCGCTATGCTGAGCAATTCAAAAAAATTGTGCGAATTGTTCCAAATGGCCAATTTGAAATGGATAACGAAGTGCTGCAAGTTGAAACCATTGAGTATTATCCACCTTCTGGGTATTTTCAGGGGTTAGAAGACTTATTTTCTGTCAAGAACAGAGAACCGAGTCATGCGTTTACACCGGAACACCAAGATATTGCGGCTTCGTTACAGGCGATAACGGATGACATCGTGCTTGATATGACCAAGCATTTATATAAGCTTGTTCAGTCTGATAACCTGTGTTTGGCAGGGGGAGTGGCTTTAAATTGTGTGAGCAACACCATCGCTTTTGAAAAAGGGCCTTTTAGTCATCTGTTTGTGCAACCTGCGGCCCATGATGGAGGGACTGCATTAGGGTCGGCATTTTATATCTGGAATCATATTTTAGGTAACGAACCACGAGAGCAGATGAGCCATGCTTACTTAGGCCCTTCGTTTACCGATTCTGACATGGAGAATATTCTCCAAAAACATCAGCTCATCTACAAACGCACAGATAATATAGAAAGGGAAGTCGCTCAACTGATTAGCGAAAACAATATTGTCGGTTTTTTTCAAGGTCGTATGGAATTGGGCCCAAGGGCGTTAGGTAACAGAAGTTTGTTAGCGGATCCTCGTCATCCAAACATGCGGGAAATTTTAAATCATAAAGTCAAACATCGGGAATACTTTCGGCCACTAGCGCCAAGCGTACTGCATGAAGAAGCCAACAATTGGTTTTTGATAACCAAAGAAACCTCAGCGGCGGAATTCATGCTGATGGCGTATTCCGTTAAACCCTCGGTGAAAGAGAAAATACCCGCGGTTGTTCATGTTGATGGTACCAGTCGAATCCAGACGGTTAAAAAAGAAGTTAATCCGAGATACCATCAGCTTATCTCGGAGTTTTACAAGATTAGCGGTGTTCCTATTGTGCTGAACACTTCCTTCAATGACAGCGAACCCATTGTCTGTACGCCACAAGATGCCATCAATACGTTTTTTGCAACCGAAATAGATTATCTTGCTCTGGGCAATTTTCTGGTTAGTAAAGCAGATAACCGTTGATGATGAATTGTCTTAATGTCTGAATCAGAATTTTCAGAATTTATTAAGGGCGCATTCCCAAAAAAAGGGTCATTACCAATCTTGAGTACCCGTCTTGAGTACAACGGATACGCGAAAAAAACGGATAACTCATCGGAGCGGAAACGGTTTTCTTAAAAGTCATCAAAGGGCTCGATTTTGAACGGTTCAAACCAGTCCTCGTCTTGGTGCGTATAAAAAGATTAGGAGAATGTGTGAGCAGTATCCGTTTATTTCGAGTATCCGTTGTACTTAACTGTCCGTGGATTGGGAATGCGCCTAGAATTAACAGAATAAAACAGGTTTATTTTGTTAATTCTTAAATTATGATTCGTAAAAATGGAACTCCCTGAATTTCAAAATAAAAGAATCTATTTCCTTAGCCTTTAGCATTCATTTACGATAAAATAATACATTAGGTGATGTAGAATAAAATGGTATCTTCTATTCCTAATCGTGAAAAAATAGATCGTATTGTACAAGCGATTTTGCAAACACCAACCCCAGAAAATAGCCAACCTTGGAAAATAGTGGTT
>QNER01000643.1 GCA_003646175.1 Candidatus Parabeggiatoa sp. nov. 1 | reverse complement strand
ATGGCTCCTTTACACCATCATTTTGAATTAAAAGGCTGGCCTGAACCGCGCGTGATTGTGCGATTTTGGATTATTACAGTGGTGTTGGTACTGATAGGACTGGCAACGCTGAAAATTCGCTAAATATTTCTCAAATTTTCTAACTACTCACCCTTCCTTATTTCTTCGTAATGAACGCGAAACATGCCACCCGGCCTTCGCAGGGGCAGGCTCTGCGGAGGCAGGGGCGGGGATGCAGTCATGTTTGTTGCCACTGGATTCCCGTTTTCACGGGAATGACATTGAGTAGTTACCAAGTTGAACTAAACCAATGCTGACATGTAATAGGTAAATTAATATGCCATTAAATATTTTTTCTCGCCGCATAATAGGATTTCTTTTAACCATTATTGTCATTATAGGGCTTGAATTCCGATTACAAGCGGTTATGCACACTGAAGTTGACCATCCCATCAGAGCCGATGCGAGGGACTACCTCTTCTATGCTTATAATCTCAAATATTTCCATATTTATTCGAGAAGCCTTCCAAAAGACGCGGATACGCTGTCCCCCGACGCAGTACGTTCTCCTGCTTATCCCTTATTTATTAGTCTATTTTTGGATAAAAGCGTTTCCCCGAAAACGTTGTATAAAGTGCTTATTGCACAAGCGTTACTCAGTACATTGGTGATTTTGCTCACTTATGCGGTGTTTTCTACTTTGTTGGGGGCTCCGATTGCCCTTGTCGTCGCATTCCTGACTGCCCTCAGTCCGCATCTTATCACTGTCAATGTTTATTTACTCAGTGAAAGTTTGTTTTGCTTTTTGTTGATGAGTTTTCTGTGGATATTAAGCCGATTAAAAGCGGTTCCTCATCCGCTCATTTTGTTATGCCTTGGTGCAACCCTAGCGGCCGCATCACTGACACGGCCTTGGCTACAATATTTTATCTTTCTATTGATACCTTTGTTGCTATTATTTCGCTCGCACATTTCTAAACCACGGCGAGTGAGCGTTTACATTGCAGTGAGTTTTTTGGCACTCATGTCACTTTGGATTATTCGCAACATTGTGACGCTTGGCATGGCGACAGATAGTACGCTTATTGCAGGTAGCTTACATCACGGCATGTATCCTAACCTGATGTATGACAATCGCCCGGAAAGTTTTGGTTTTCCTTATCGTTTTGATCCCCGTGCTGCGGAAATTTCTGCCTCTCTACACTCAGTTTTAACAGAAATTGTACGTCGATTTAAAGAAATGCCACTAGAACATTTACAGTGGTATTTATTAGGTAAGCCGGTGACTTTATTTTCATGGAATATCATACAAGGCATGGGAGATGTTTTTATTTACCCCGTTACTCGCACCCCGTATTTTGAGTTAGTTCATTTTAAAATCAGCCACGAAGTCATGCGCTTTATTCATTTACCGTTAGTCATATTTTCTGTGATCGGGAGTGTCATGGCTTGGGTGCCAACAGATAAATTGCGGCTTAGCGAACATGCTTTGTTTATGGTACGCTGCATTTCTTTACTATTGGGCTATTTTATTTTAATACATATGGTGGTAGCACCTTTTCCCAGATATGCCATTCCCATGCAACCTCTCATTTATGGTATGGCTATTTTTGGGGGATTACAGCTATTTCTGTGGTTAAGGGGTAAATATGACAAAAGGTAATCATTCACAACCACAATACGTTGGACGTGATCTTGAGGCCATGTCCTTTGCAAATAACTACCATTTGTGGATTCTGAAAGAATTTAAACCATTTCTTGGAAAACATCTGGTTGAAGTTGGCGCAGGCATAGGCGATTTTTCCAAATTACTCATAAACACAGAGCTTAAGTCTCTTGTTGCTATTGAGCCTTCTAGTAATATGTTTCAGACACTTGAAGATAATCTGAAATATTTACCTAATGTCAGTGTTTTCAACCAGTTTTTTAGTGAGATTTATTTATCACTGCCACAAAAACCTGATACCATTTTGTATATCAATGTTTTAGAACACATTCCTGATGATGAATCAGAATTGCATTATGTTTACGAGAGTTTAGAGCATGGTGGACATGCCTGCATTTTTGTACCGGCTTTGCAATGGTTGTATGGCAACGTCGATAGGGCTGTTGGACACTTCAGAAGATACCATAAGAAGCCACTAAAGCTTCTCATGCAATCCGTTGGTTTTGAAATTGTAAAATGCCATTATTTTGATATGGTTGGCATTTTACCGTGGTGGTTATTATTTTGTGTGTTTAAAATGAATCTAAAGCCTAACCAAGTTTCTGTTTATGACAAAGTGGTTGTACCAGTCATGCAGAGAGTTGAAAGTGTGATTAGGCAGCCTTTTGGAAAAAACCTTTTGATAGTAGGAAAAAAGAACTTTTCCAGTTAGGGACGCAGCTGAAAATACAAGTTTATGCCAGAAACGGTTTTTATGCGTCCATTTTTCTGAGAGTCTATAGTTAGGTTAGGAATAAGGGCCGTCTTTTAGCAATTCAAAAACACCATAACCCAATACAATCAACACGGTAAGCGGGACTAAAGTGCGGGCGTTCATTTTCTTAATCACACCGTTTTCTTCCAAGCGATGTATTATATAACCTGCTAGCGCAATAAATGGTGGGATAGCAGTATAGGCAATACGTGACTCAATTAATCCCACCATTGCAAAAAAAGCCAGAAACATTCCTGAGATAAGTACACTCCCCAAGAGTTGGACAGACAACAAAGCACGCCATTGATTGTTATTAATAAAGTGTCCCACTATAAACGGTGTTAACACTAACACAATAATCCATCCCTGTTTGGCAGCGAATACTAAAAGATTCCAGAAATTTTGCGACAATTGTGAAATCAGAACGAATAATCCGGCTCGCCACGCATCTATGATCCATACGAGATGATGGTATCGTCCTATTGAATGGGAATAGAAACTGCCAGTCTTGGTTTCAACATAGAGATACCATAACCATCCCGGCAACGCGACTAGCCCGAAAATGATTACAGCACGTATAGCAAAATGACCTAGCGCGACATACCGCGATGGTTGCCGCCAAGCTATCACCAATGCGGGAAGAAAAATGGCCGGCAGATACAAGGCAAAGCTAGAATAAACGGTAACCCCCAGCCCTATTAATGCCGAAATAGCAAAAATAATCGGGCGTTCAAACAAACGACGTTCAACAACTTCTATAAAACACCACATACAAAACAATGGCACAAGAATATTGAACATCTGAGTATGTGGTGACCATACAAATGCTTTTACTACATCGTTAAAAATCAGCAAACAACCCACAGCAAAAACGGCGATAGACCTGTGCTGATCCAAGCAAGTTATCTTGACATAAAACCAAAAAGATATTAATAATATCAATATATTAAGCGTAATATAAGCAACATAGTAAGGAAGATAAAGCATAACGGTATAAACGACACTGTTCTCCATCTCTTTGTCTGGGGATGGAGAAATCGCCTTGAACAACGGAGACAGTGCTGCTGCTAAAAAAATAAATCCTGGTCTCTCTTGGCGTATATTCCCTTTTGCTAAAAGTTTTTCTGGATTGTGCGCAAGTTCAAGAAAGAGGAACGAATCACAATTCAACGAAAAACCAAATGGGCCCGGCAAATGAATATTGTAAACGCAGTAATCCCGCTGGTGTTCATCGGGCAGACGCGGGCCTATCATAAGAAAAATAATAAACACCAACAAAATCACAAAAACACTAAGCAACATGAATCTATGCATGGTTCAATTTTCCAATCTGATTTGACATGTTCATTAGACTTATCCCCACTGAAAGCTCCGGAAAAATTTTTTGCATCCAATATTTTCAATGACTTACAAAAATATGCCCAACAAAAAATCAATGACTTACAGACTTTTCCGGAGTTTTCAGTATCCCTAAATAACTCAGAGCTACGGGGTTGGTCTTCGGCAATCCCACAGCCTGGTTAAAAAGGGACAAGTCTATTGATTTAAGCAGCAATGCCACCTTTCTCATTTGGGTAGTCCTGCAATGTGGGTGATATAAAAATCAATAAGTTAGCTTCGATTGTGATTGAAGTATCCCTACAAAATTTGGAAATAATCGCTGCACTTGAGCAATGAAATCAATCACCCCCCATTATAATTTGCTATAGGCTTTCAGGTTTTTATATAGGCTGATTCAAGATAACTTGTTGAAAAATAAATTGAAATTATCATCACCCACATTTCAGGACTACCCTCATTTGAACAAATTATATTTCAAAATACAATAAATCGCTCTAACCCCATCTTTCCAATTGATTTTTTTACCTTCTTCATAAGTTCGACCATAATAGGAAATGCCTACCTCGTAAATTCTACAATCGCGCTTGGCGAGTTTGGCTGTAATCTCAGGTTCAAACCCAAATTTGTTTTCCTCTATCTCAATGGATTGAATGAGTTCCCGCTTAAAAACTTTATAACAGGTTTCCATATCTGTTAAGTTAATATCGGTGAACATATTAGAAAGTAAAGTTAGGATTTTATTCCCAAAACTATGCCAAAAAAATAAAACTCTGTGTGGTTCACTACCGGTAAATCTAGAACCATAGACAACATCGGCTTTACCATCCAAAATAGGTTTAACCAATTTGGGGTATTCATTTGGATCATACTCTAAATCTGCATCTTGAATAATAACAATATCTCCGGTTGCAGCCTTGATACCTGTGCGAAGCGCAGCCCCTTTGCCTTGATTTTCTTCGTGATAGATAACCGTGTCTACGAGTGACTCAAGCTTGTTCTTGAGTTCTTCCCGTGTTCCATCTGTCGAATAATCGTCTACTATAACAATTTCTTTATGAGGGTATGGCGAAGCCTTAACCGCATTCACGATTTCATGGATAGTTTTTATCTCGTTATAACAGGGTATAATAATAGAGAGTTTTTCCACTTAATTCGTACCTAAATTGAAAATAGGTTTAATATTTTGAATATCTAACTTGGCATTGTCAAGTCCATTACAGATGATTACTAAAACTGATTTTTCTAAAAATCCCACCGAAGCCACCCTAGAATTAATCGCCCAAACAAACACTGTCATTTGTGGCGGTGATTGGACGCTAGACGGCATTCGCAAATTAGAACGACAATTGCAAGATAAATTCCATTGGCCAACGGCAGCCTCCGAT
>QNER01000642.1 GCA_003646175.1 Candidatus Parabeggiatoa sp. nov. 1 | reverse complement strand
TCAAAAAAATACCTCACTCAAACCTTCCTTTTGAACCGTGTTAGTTAAAAGGGAGTTCCTTATAGTCTTTTTTGAATTCATCAAACAAAACAAGTTGTTCAGATTCGTTGAGTTCAATACCCGAAATTTATCTTAAAAACAAGTCAAATAATCTCTGTTTATTTTTTATTTCGTCTATGGAGTGAATTGGTTAATAATCATTTTTGGCAGTAGTCCAATATTTATCTTGGACACTCAAGACTTGAACTCCTATTTTCTAGAAAACTATAGTAGCCGACTCTTCACTGTCAGGAGACTGCCAATAGTTTGGCAACCCGTGCTGCTACCTTATCCCAACTACTCCCCGACACTGTAGCCCGTCGCTTTTCAATCAGTGAGGAATCGTTTTCTTTCAGCGCATTATCGATCCCCGCCAAAAATTCGTCGTGTGAGTTGGCGGTATAAATCAACGATTCATGAGGCTTAAAGGCGGGTAACATCATCGCCACGATAGGGTATCCGAGTGCCATATATTCCTTGAGTTTCGTGGGGTTGCACATTTCGTTAAATTCGTTTTGCAGAAATGGAATAATCCCCACGTCAAAGTGGGCTGCATGAGCTGCCAACTCATTGGGCGAAACTTGAGCAATATGTCTGGCATTCGGTTCTGCAAGCACACGCGATAAATCCATTTGCTTGGGGCCGATCAGCAGTAAAGTGCTGGGGTGTATATGGCGGGCAATCTTGATCATGAGTTCTACATCCATGCGGTATTCATCCATCCCGCCGTAGAAACCAATAATCGGCTTGGGTAAGTCACGCATGGATGCTGGTATTGGAGTACGCGCTCCTTCTAGTGGACGGGCGGCCACAAATTGGTCAAAATCTACGCCATGACCAATAAGTACCGATTCCTTAACCAATCCCAACTCACGTTCCATCAACCCCTCATGCACGTAAACCGCTGCGTCAGAAATCTCCAGCAACCGCTTTTCCAACCCCCAAACCTGTTCCTTGTCAGCTTCTGGTAGCGTGGTAAAATCATCGCAACGATCAAACACGACCTTAACCCATTTCCCTCGTTCAACAGCAGGAGTCATGGTGGGCATTGACACGAGTGCTGATGGGTGTTTGATCTTCAAACGCCAACAAACGATTTTTACTTGAAGCGACAACAACCAGCCGTTAAGCCGCAACATGGCGGGTGAGTAGAGGGGTACGAAGAGGGGGCTATAGATGTACATCCCTGATTCCTGATCGCGCTTCAGCCCTTTAGTCAGGCTTTTGAGCTTTCGCCAATACCTTGCCCAAGCAATTTCGGTTTTTCCAGGCACCGGCATACGCATACCGATGCTGTTGACCCACACAGTAGGCACACGCTTAGCAATACGAGTCGCCATACGCACCGAGGCATGGCCTCGATTGTGATACCACCAATCGACATTGCCAAAGTGGATCACGCCGTCGCAACCGTCATCCCCCGCAGACGTTTGTGATTGAGGTGAATAATTTGTTGATGGTTTTTTAAGCATTGTAGCCCTTTTTTTTCCACGTCTGGTCAATGTGACGGTTAATGGCAGTGTATTGAAGCGTGGTTATGAGAACACTAAACGCGCTTTTTCTTCATCATCTTATCAACTATGAAGTATTTTAACAAAAGTGGCCACGTTATCAGAGTAACAAGAATGATATTCCACCACTTCATGTCATGCTTCCACCGTTCATCCAACTTTAAAACAATTTCTTCTTTTCCTAAAAGACCAATGTTTCCCGCCGACAAATGACACTCGCCTAGTTTTATTTTGTTTCCCTCAATCAAATCAAGATGATTTAATTCTAAACCGAGCATGCTTCCTATTTTTTTGATTTCTTTTGAGGGGTTTTCAATAAAATCTTCATAATGAATTCTTAAGTATCTCCCCTTTCTTCTGGAGAAGATGAACTCTATAAAAAGATTTTTCTTAATCCATGATAAAACAGTCAATATCGGATTAATTGTCTTTGAAACAGTTGGCACATTAGAATTTGGTAGAAATTTTTGTCGGTTCCTGGAATTCGCAACGCCTCTCGGGTCTCTGATCAAATGTACAATGTAAAGATCAATTAAAGGTATGAGCGATAAATGATAGCCATATAAAGGTAAAGTAGTAGAGTCAGTGATGACTTTAGCCGCTCTATTTTTGTGTATGGCACTGTACAATATCTCTAAGCTATTTAGATATTGTTTGAAATCATCAGGTAGCTTCTGCTTTTTATTTAAGCTTCGCAACCTGAAAAAAGTTTTTGCGCCTTTGCTATATTTCTCAATAGCTTGTGAAAAATATTTGTGTTCAAGTGCCTTAAATTGAGCATTCTTTGTAATACTTCCCCACACCGAACAATCAGCAAAGGTTTTTCCACAGAAACAGACATTATTTTCCTTGGATAGTCTCGCATAACCCAATTCTCCGGCTGCAAAGACATTGGGAATTTCATTTAACATTCTTTCCATCAAAGTACTTCCGTTTCTGCCTGAACCTGCAATGTAAAGTACTGTAATCCGACTATTATTTTTTTCTGAGCTTGACATAGGCTTTTCTTCCGAGGAAACATACCCCGATACTTGAGCTACTCTATGCACTTAACTCTTTAAGCGTTTGAGTGTTATTTGAATGAGTCAAAATATTAACTGTTTAAAAATCAAGCACTTAATTATTTTTTACCTCTTTATTATGTGCATAGAGTAGGATACTTGAGGTGGAGCACGATCATTCACACCAAATTTTTTTTGTGAAAAAACTTGAGTTCAAATCATAATGCTATCGGGATTTATAGCACATTTCCCTAATTGCCCCGCTTTTCCCTGGTGGTCGTGCTTAAGCAGGCTTGAACTACAATCGCCCATCCACAGCCTCAATGGGCAGTATGGATTTAACATCATAAATCACCGAGGTTGGCTTGGCTAATGCTTGGATGCCTTCTGTTCCCATTTCACAAAACTGTTTATGAGCCACGGCGATAATAATGGCATCGTATTGATTGTTAGGCAATTTTTGCACGACATCGATATGATACGCCTGTCTCGCTTCATCCAAATTCACCCACGGATCATAAACACTAACCTTTGCGCCATAGTCATTAAGTTCATGGATGATATCTACAACGCGAGTATTACGAAGATCAGGACAATTTTCTTTGAAGGTGAGGCCCATAACTAACACATTAGCATTATTCACATGAATACGTTTTTTTATCATGCGCTTAACGACTTCGGTAGCAATATAAAACCCCATATTGTCATTGATTCTACGCCCCGCCAAAATCATTTCGGGGTAATAACCAACATCCGCTGCCTTTTGAGTCAGATAGTATGGATCCACACCGATGCAATGCCCACCAACCAATCCCGGCCGAAAAGGCAGAAAATTCCATTTGGTCCCGGCAGCATCCAATACTTCATGGGTGTCAATGCCGAGCCGATTGAAGATGAGTGCCAGTTCATTGATCAAGGCAATATTGACATCTCGTTGTGTGTTTTCAATGACTTTGGCAGCCTCTGCGACTCGGATACTGCTTACTTTGTAGGTGCCCACATGGATAATGCTGGCGTAGAGTTGATTGATCAGTTCGGCAACTTCTGGCGTTGAACCGGAAGTGACTTTAATAATGTTAGTCAGACGGTGTGCTTTGTCTCCCGGATTGATGCGTTCTGGGCTGTAACCCACAAAGAAATCTTGGTTGAATTTTAGATTTGATTTATGTTCCAAAATGGGTACACACACTTCTTCTGTCGCCCCCGGGTACACTGTGGATTCATAAACCACTATATTGCCGGGATTCAACAATTGGCCTATCGTTTCGCTGGCTTTTTCAAGCAGCGTCAGATCGGGGCTTTTATGGCCATCAAGCGGCGTGGGGACAGTGACGATATAAAAATTGCACTCGGCAATATCGTTAGGATTGCTAGTGTAGTTGAGGTATTTGGCTTGTTTTAATTCTTCAGGCAACACTTCACGAGTGCTGTCCTGCCCGGCTTTTAGTTCTGCAATCCGTTCGGCCTTGAGGTCAAAACCCGTTGTCAAATAACGTTTACCCAATTCCACAGCCAGTGGTAAACCAACATAGCCCAACCCCACAATACCTATTTTGAGTTCATTGAGTGTCATCATGTTATTTATTTTGCAGCTTCTACTTGCACCAAACTCAATGGGCATGAATCAATCTTTTTGGACGATTTCTTCAAAAACATTTTTCAATCGTTCCTTTTTATAGTCCAGGTTAAATTTTCTGTTAACTCGCTGTAGGGATTCATTACCCATTTTGAGTCTTAAAGGCGCATCTTCAATCAAAATGGTGAGATATTTCTCCAATTCTTTAACAGCATATTCAAAATACGCTTGGCTCTGAACGTCAAAATCCTTGACATCCAACAAAAATCCATTTTCTCCATGCTTTACCATTTCGGGAATGGCAGTAATATTTGTCGCAATGATAGGAAGGGCACTACTCATCGCCTCAAGTATTGAAATACCTAATGAGTCATATCTGGTAGGAAGGGCATAAATATCCGCATTTCTATAACAATAATCAACCAGCATAGGTGGATATATCCGGCCAAAATAAACATTTCTTTTGTTCCGGCTTTTTTGGTAAGCGTGACGGGTTCTTTCAAGACAGTCATTATTAACCGGATAAAAGTAATAATTTCTCTTATAATTAGAAGCCATAACCAAATTTAATTGGTATTGATTCTCAAATTTTCTTTCCACATTTTCAAAGGCTTGATACAAAATATCAGCACCTTTACAGGCAGCACCGCTACCTACTAAAAGGATGGTTAATTGTTTAGTTTCAATTTTAGCCTTTCTTGGCGGAATCCTTTTCAGAGGAAGGGCCGGATATAACACCTCCATTTTGTGTTCGGGATCGTCAAAATTTGGCCTTGCCCATTTAGACATCACAAATATTTTTCTTATTTGCTTGTCTGCCAATCTATGTTCGCCAAAATGGTGATGTTCATATTCCTTGACTATTGGCTGATCCGTTGTTAGGGAAAAAGTGGTTGGG
Source organism: Candidatus Parabeggiatoa sp. nov. 1 (assembly GCA_003646175.1). GTDB lineage: Bacteria > Pseudomonadota > Gammaproteobacteria > Beggiatoales > Beggiatoaceae > Parabeggiatoa. The sequence goes on along the minus strand of QNER01000642.1, from coordinate 128 downwards.
CCATCTTCATAGATGATGTCTATTTTGGAGACTAAAAATTTAAGAAAATAATTTTTCTTATTGAATTTAGAAGTCAATCGGACAAACAAAATGCCTTGCAGAGGATTTTGGGCAATAGCATTCATTCT
>QNER01000641.1 GCA_003646175.1 Candidatus Parabeggiatoa sp. nov. 1 | reverse complement strand
CAACGAATTACGCGGATAAACGAATTCAGTTATTAACTGTCGTACCCGGAAAATGGGAATGCGCCCCAACGAATTACAATGAATGAACGAAATCAACGAATTGAAATTAAGTACAACGAATGAACGAAATCAACGAATTAAAAACAAAAAAGTTAGATAGCTTTATGATAAGCCATTAATTAATAAAAGCTTTTAGTCTCAGAGGCCTTCAACCAAATTGAGTTAATCAATTCGCCAACCTGGCCCTCAAACCGCTTTGGAAAGACAGCTTGATTTGTAACCCATTATTAATATTAATTAACCTCTTTCGGTAATCACTCATGAATGACACAATACGCTATCTCAAAATTGCTAACTATCGCAGCATTGATGTGCTGGAACTGCATGATATTCAAGCATTTTCTGTTTTTGCTGGGCCTAATGGTTGTGGAAAAAGTAATTTTTTCGAGGCGTTGGATTTTGTGAATTTAGTGATTCGTTTTGGTGCTGATGAAGCCTTAAAACAACATGGCGGCTTTGAAAATATTCGTTGTTGGAGACGGCATGATGAGACTGAGGCACGTACTTTTGAGTTTGCAATTGAGTTTTCTACCAAAAATGCCGATTGCAATTGTTATCAACTTAAAATTCATCAACTGGATAATTCTCCCAGGTTGGAAGAAAAACACCAATGGGTTGATGAAGAAGGCAAAACGTGGATAACCCGCCGAGAAGCCGGGCAACCTATCCAACTTAAGGAGAATATTTTCAACTTTCCGTTTAATCTTTCTCTTCTCTTGTTGTCCAACGAGACTCCCATCAGTCAATTTTTAAAGAATATTCGTCTTTATCGAATTGATCCATTAGAAGCCAGAAGGCCGGTTAAAAATACAGATACTTCTGAATTAAGTCACAATGGGCGCAACTTAGCCGCTGTGTTACATCGTTTAGAAAAAGAGGACGAAATAGCCGAAATGATTGATGAATGGGTCAATATGATTGTACCGAGCTTGGAAAAAGTTTATGCGGATTTTGACCGATTGGAGGGTCGTATCCGATTAGCTTTTCAAGAACAAGGCTTAGAAAAACATTTACCGGCTCATTTAATCTCCGATGGTACGATTAACCTGCTCGCTATCTTAGTCAGCCTGTTTGATCGTCCGTTGCCGTTTGGGCTCACCTTAATTGAAGAACCCGAAGGTGGTTTACATCCTCACGCCATGATTGAATTGGCCGACACCTTCCGTGAAATAGCAACGCTTTCAAGTCCCTTATGGGTAACAACTCATAATGAAGCGTTAGTCAGAGTTTTAAAAAATAATGAACTCTGGTTAACTGATAAAAAAACAGAAACGAAGATGAAAGCTATACGAAAATATGATGCCTCAGAGCTTCCATTAGATCAAGCCTGGTTATGTAATGTTCTCAATGGTGGTTTGCCATGATAAGAATTGGTTTTGTTGTAGAAGGTATTTGTGAGAAACTCTTAATTGAGTCGGCAAGCTTTCAGACTTGGGCAAGCCAACATGGACTTGAAATTGGTCATCCGGTTATCAATGCCGGCGGGAATGGCAATTTATGCACTCAAAATATTAAGCCATTCTTGGAAAAATGTCACATTGAAGCTAACCCTGATAAAATCGTGGTACTCACTAATTTGGAATGTGAACCATGCGTAACGGCGACTAAAGCCCGTATTAATAATGAAAATATTGACCAAATTATGGTGGCCAAAAAAGCGTTAGAAGCTTGGTTTCTTGCTGACACAGTAGCGATGCGTCGTTGGTTAAAGAATGATGATTTTCCGGGAGAAACGATGCCCGAACAAACAGCCGGGATGCCTTGGGAGCGTCTCAAAGAAATTGCCACCATTCACCATAACAAGAAACTTGGCCCAGGAAGGAGGAAAAAATCCTTTGCCCAAAAAATGATAGCGCAATTTTGTTTTTCAATAGAACGCGCTGCCAATCACCCTAACTGCCCTAGTGCCAAATATTTTTTAGAGAAATTACAGAATCTTTGATTATTCACTTAATTTTCTGAGCAAAACTGCCTGCAAGCGTCGGGCGGGATTTCCAGGGGCGTTGCCCCTGGCTATATTAATATCGCCCCGTTGGGGCTTTTCGGTAGTTAACTTAGCACCGTCATCCTTAAGCTTTTCTGTCATTTCTACTTAAGGAGAAATCTTATTGGACTAGCAGATTTCTTTTGAGTGAGACATGACAGTGCAAATTGTGTCAAGTTTTTAGTCTCAGAGGCCTTCAATCAAATCAACTGTTCAGGCAAAAGTTTCGCTCCGCGAAACTTTTGCCTGAACATCAATTCGGCAACCTGGCCCTCAAAAAAACCGCCAAGTTTGGACGACTGCCAAACTCAAGTTTGGACGACTGCCAAACGTTAGTTTGGACGACTGCCAATATTAATTAAACAGAAATGGTTTAACAGATGAAATCATTCTTTTTAACTCGTTTCTGTTGTGTTTAAGAAGCTCATGCCCCCAGATGTTTTCCGTTTCGTTGACGCAATCTTGTGCAAGTGCTTTTCCGATATCTTCAAAAGTATTGAGGTTTGCGATGTTCTTCTTTATATTTTCGGGTTCAGATTGTGCGCCAAGAACGAATACTCTTTCCTTCAGATCATCTGGAATCTTATTTTTTATATTACCCAACCGTTTTTCATCATGATCGAAATCAACAAGCAAAAGCATCATTCTGTTCTTATATTTGTGCATTTCAGAAATATGATTATCCCTGAAGGCGTTCAGAACTTTTGTCCAACCTCCAGGAGGTGGTAGAATTTGAATAGCACGATCATTAAGAGCCGGATCAAGAAGAAATCCGTTTGCAATCTGGCGATTAGCGTCGTCTTCAGGCAGCACTAAAATGTGTTTGTTGTATTTATTGACGCTCATAATTCTATATCGCCACGAATCAATGTATCGACTAAATCTCCTTGAAAAGACATATCACTGAGTAGTCTTACCAAAGTGGGCTCTAAGTGATTTTTTCGGTAAAGGACTAAGGTGTTTTCATTTGAAAACTTTCTAATTGCTTCAGAATTGTGAGAGGTGGCTAAAATTTGTCCACCGGTTTCAAATGAGCGTCGGAGTGAGGTGACAAAATGTCCAACTTCTGACAGAGAAAGAAAGCTATCTGGTTCGTCCCAGAAGCAAAAAAGTGGGCCATAAGATTTATTGGCTGCCAAGACGACAGCGCAAAGAAAAAAGCATTTTTCACCATCAGATAAATTTCTGAAGTCAATCCGCATATCGGCCTGATTTTCTTGAAATTGGACACGCATCGTTTTGAAATTTTTGCCGATGAGTTCGTTTTGAAAATCCCTGATATCAGGCATGACTTCTCTCAGATATTTATCAACCTGCATGTAAGCCGCAGGATAGCGAACGAGTAACCCGGAAAACCAGTCCCCAAAATTGGCACAATCTCGCTTTGGCTCTAAAGTTTCGCCGTTGGATTCTCCGGTCATCAGGCTTGGGATCGGAGTCAAAATGATGATATGTGCAAGCCACATCTTAAAAAGATGAAGCGGATCGGCTTCTGATCGTCTCTGAATGATTGGAAGGGCAACAAGATGCCAATCTACCATAAACTTAGCCTCGTGCAGTGTTACCGAAGCGCCTTGTCTGGAATAGATTGGTTCTCCTGAAACTATCAGTTGCTCTTCAAGAATTCTAAGCGCTTCAAAATTGTTTTGCAATTCTAGGGCAAGGGTATATTGGTATAATTTTTTGTCAATCAGTACTTCGATTTCAAACCGAATAGGAACATCAGTTCTTCCGCGAGCAAAATCCTCAGTCTGGACTAGATGGGCAACTCTGTTTATTCCGCGACCTATGCGCTGAAGTACTTCTAATGCAATACCTATTGTTGATTTACCCGCACCATTTTTTCCAATCAACAGTGCAGAAGGCATATCTTTAAACTGTAATTCAAAGTTTTCCAAGCATCTGAAATTATGTATATATAGTCTTTGGAGCATAGTAAAACCATTTGTTGGCTTCGATAAGCGTCGGGTGATTTTCTGTCATTTCGACTTAAGGAGAAATCTTATTGGACTAGTACAGTAAAGCGGAAGTTTCGATACCACATCAGCTAACAGCCAACTTGTCTGAAAGCTAAAGTACCCTAAAGGGCACTGCAAGAAGCTCAGTAGGCTTTAGCCTACTTTCGCTTTTAGACAACGGCTTTAGCCGTTGGCGTTGGGGTGGTATCGAAACTTCCGCTTTCTTGTACTAGGATGGGTTTGGGGCAAAAATAGGGACTAAAAATGACCTCCATAAAATAGGGTAAGGCATGAAAAATGCTTATTGCAACAATAGTTTATTTATCAATACGATATAAATAAATGTGATCTGTGGTAATTTTTGCAAAGCATATGCAAAGTCTCGTGCTAATATGGTGTCACCATGTATACGACTGATAGTGGCTGCTACTTCGACCAGTACAAGTGAAGGTTCAATAATAGGAATACCCTGTGTGATTAGCAGAGTAATCAGTTGGTTACTTTCTGTATGGCCTACTTCAGCCTCGTTGAAAGCATTGAGAATGACACTGGCATCAAGTGTATACCTATCCATTTTCAATTTCTATCCTTTAACGACGCATTTCTGATAAGACTTCAGCACTTTCCATACCTGAAGGCCAACCTTGTGCGAGTTTTTTGCCAAGATTTTGTAATTCATCTAGGACATTTTCTGAACTTGGGTTAGATTGAATAACCGATTTTGAATCTTGAAGAAGTAGCAGACGTACCATCAATTGTGCTTGTTCTGTCGCTGTTAATTGACAAGCTAAGTTAAAGACTTTATTCACCGTCATCGTTTGATTCATCCGTGTATTCTCCTTCCTGTAAAGGAAATAGCCTTTTGGTCATAATCACCAAGGGGCGGTTGTCTGTCGATTCGTCACGTTGTCATAGATTGACTCACAACCATTCCCCCCATAAGCGCTGTTGAAATTCAAGCGGTTTTTACTTAAATTGACCATCAGGGGCCCTCAAATATAGTTAATCAATTCGCCAACCTGGCCCTCAAACCGCCTGGTTTGGTTTAGATAGCTTGGTTTTATGATAAGTCATTATTAAGTACAACGCAACGAATGGGCGCATTCCCGTTTTCACGGTTAAGTAAGTACAACGAATTACGCGGATAAACGAAT
>QNER01000640.1 GCA_003646175.1 Candidatus Parabeggiatoa sp. nov. 1 | reverse complement strand
TGGAAAGGTTGAGCTAAGTGTGTCATTGGAAGACAGTGCTAAAATACCAGTCAACTCAGCTGGAACGGTGACTATTGCGACTTCCAAACCAGCCGTTAAGGTAGGCTTGAGGTCAGAAACTGAAGGAAGCGTGAAAATTTCGGTGGCTAATGGTGGCAAGACTTTTGCCACCACAGGCACCGCGCCGACTTATCAAAATAATCCCACGGTGGCACAGATTGGTTACATTGAAGTGACCAACGTTAACATCAATATTACTGACGCCAAGAAGAAAATTAAGGAGTCTGATGGTGAGCATAATTTTTTTGTAGGGGGAAGAGATACAACTGGCGATGGCAAACCGAATGTAGCTGAAGGAGATGGCAAAGTCACCGAAGGAAGTAAGGATGATACCGGTTCAAAGCAGGGTTCATGGCTGGATATCGCCGGTGGGCAATTTGCCGCGTCGATAAATTCGGCGAACACCGTGTTTATCAGCTCATCGGGCATAATCAGCGCCGGTAAGGTCAATGTGACTGATACGACGGCCTTCTTTGGGTTGACTAATGGCAATTTGAAGAACATTGCAGATGAAACAGCAGCAGTTACGACAGGTACGGGTGACGCTCAGGTTAAGACGACGGGTGCGGGTATCCGTATGGAAGTTGATGAAGCGACACCCATTGACACGCTGACTGCTCCCCCGACGGCAGAACTGGTGATAGACTTTGTTGAACCCTACATGAAAGACATAACCGGGGTAACCAGCGACTTACTCCAGATTAGCCAAGATGGGACGGTGTGTGTTGTTTATAACCTGGCTGGCCCAAATACTCAAGACAGGTTCAGTGTCCGTATCACCAACACTTCTGGTATGCCAGGTGGCTTGACTGGTAAGTTGTACACCACGGAAGGTGAAGGCGATGAGAACGGGAAATTGCTTGCGTCAGGCAATTTGAACGGTGGTAAGGATATAAAATCTTGGGAAACAGTGGTTTTCCACTCAGGAAACGCTGGCGAAACATTGAATGCGGACGGTTTTACATGGGAAGGTCGTGCCATGTTGGTAATCACTTCCACCTTACCTAGCTTAGAAGTGATGGCCTTGTCGCGTCATAGAAACCCGGGTAGTCCGCTGAGTAATATCAGTGCTGGGGCAATGGGGGCGAGTTGCTCTTCTCAATAACTGGCAAAATGGTGTACCAGTCGGTTTTTTGAGGTTTCGGGAATTGGTTCTTTATTCCATAATGTTTGCAACAAAAACGTTGCGGACGGGGTTGCAAACCCCGTCCAGCAAACAAGCAATATTTAATAGGGTGTAGCGTCTAGCACTTGGTTTCTTAGTTACTCCTAACTACTCTTACTTAACTGATGTTACGCACCCAAGTTCCAATTTGTCTTTTCAAGGTTCAATTATTTTGCGCGCAAAAACTTTAAAATCGAAATCAGAATTTTCTCCAATGGATATTTATTAGGACTTACGCATTGACAACCTAAAAAATTGTTCTCAACGACAAAATCAATGGTTTGAAATAATTTACATAATTTTAATATGGCTAAAACGCGTTGAATGAACTGTTTCAATACCAAACCCTTGGTATATCTTGCAAAAACACCAAAGCTTCAATTTGTCAATGCGTAAGTCCTATTTATCAAGAAATTGTCAAAGTTCCAATTTGTCTTGTCGAGTTTCAATTTTTTGCACGCAAAAACTTGAACATCGACATCCTGATTCCGACAAATTGGGAACTTGGGTGCGTAACATCAGTTACTTAAATTGGGTAAGAAATTGGTTATTGAAAAATATTTGCTTGACATTTCTTGGTTCTCTGGTAATTTGCGTGGTAAGTCGGTTTTTTTAAGTTTTTTAAGGGGAAAGGGGAAAGGGGAAAGGAGAAAGGAGAAAGATTTCTCTGGTTGAACCAAATTTCATCAATTACCTTGTACCTAACACTAAAGTACCTTTCCCCTTGGAGCGAACACCTTTCCCCTTTCACCTTTCCCCTTTCACCTTTTCTTTGGTTACGAACCACGCAAATTACCAGAGAGTCCATTTCTTTTCAATCGATATCATAATAATGAAAATTTAAGACTCCACGACGCTGCGAACCAGGGAAGCTTCGCTATGGTGAGTAGTCTCTTCACGCCCGTGGCTTTAGCTTGCTAAAGCAGCCCACCGGCGTCTAGTCATGGGGGTTCTTCCGAGCCTGCGAGTTCGTTACCACGGACGGCCTACGCTGTCATCCTGGCACGGTGGGCAAAGGCAACATTGACGCATGGACGCCCATTTTGCTTATCGAAGCCCCGTGACACTATTTTTAGTCATCAAATTAACATTGACAAAATTTAATAAATGAAAAAAGCTAAAAAAGTCACTAGAATTGCATATAGTGATGACCTCAATCCAGCTAAATATGAAGCATTAACTGAAATTGCTAAACGGTGCGGTTCAGTTCGTACCGAAGTTTGGCATAATTATGGTTCGGTTAGTGGTCTTTTTGCAAAATTCCGTCCAGTGCGTGATGAATGGATAGCGGTCGAACATATCAAAAACCTACCACAAAGAATTTGGCGGGTGACATTATCTGATGTATTAAGTGACATAAAAGCTAACCGAGAAGCAGCTAAAGTAAATGTCAAAAGTCATATTTTTAGAAATATTGATAAGGACAAGCGTAAAGACTTATTTAAAATACTAAAAAATGATTCATCTTGGGTTAATAATTCTTACCAACGAAGACTAATGCGGAAATATTGGAAGCATGGTAAAAATCACACGCATAATCAGATTGTTTTAGAACCGGGTAGTTATAAATGCTTTCATCATAATGGTAAAAATTACATTGAAGTAATTAGCTTAAAAAGAGGCAAACGTATTGCTATTCCTATTGGGACTAATTATCCGATCACCGGGCAGATTAAATTAATTCTACGATCAGGCCAAGTTGAAATTCATTACACAATAGATAATACCGATGATCGTGCTTGTGGTTTACCCGGAACTTCAATTGGCATAGACAAAGGTTATACCGAAGTTTTTGTTGATTCTGATGGTAATTTTCATGGTGAAGGTTTGGGTAAAATTTTATCGGATGAGACTGATTCCCTAAATAAAAAGTATCAGAAGCGCAATAAGATTGGTGCGGTTTTAGAGAAACTGCAAGAAAAGAATCCTAAAAAAGCTAAAAGAATAATAAAGCATAATTTGGGTCGTAAGAAACTTGATAGGCGTAAAAAACGGCATCAAGGAAAGGTTAAAACCATAATCTTCACGGCTGCTAACAATATTATTGGTAAGGCTGAAACTGTTGTTTGCGAAGATTTAACCAAAACTTTTAAGTCCAAAAATTTAGGTAAAAATACCAATCGTCGGTTAAGCGGTTGGGTAAAAGGATTGATGGCATCTGCCATTGATATAGTAGCTTCCCGAAGAGGTTCTAGGGTAGTTCAGGTCAATGCGGCATACACTTCTCAAATTTGTTCCCAGTGCGGTTGCTTCGGTAAACGTGTTGGGGATAAGTTTCACTGTACCGAAGGGTGCGGGGCGGTTATGCAAGCGGACGTGAATGCAGCGACTAATATTTTAGCAAGGTTACACGATGATGAGCTACATCGGTGGCTTCCCTTTACGAAGGTGAAGCAAATTTTGCTTAAACGTTGTCGCCGACCGGATGAGACAGCCCATCCAGGACTCCAGTTGCAACTCAGTTGAGTTATCAACGGAGAGTGAATTATCTTGATTCTTGACTGCATGATGTTACTCCCTTGATAAGAGATGAGTAACTATGAGTAAGAAAAAAAAAGCTGGCTGCAAAGTCACCCTTTTTTATTGATTGATGAATTTGATTGATGAAATTTCACGCCACTTACCTTAAATACTTCTTTTCCTTTTTGATCAGTCTACTCCTTAGCGTTGCCGCTTTTAATTGGCTGATTGATCCGTTTGGAAAATATCAAGTCATAAAAATAGCGGGGATCAACACCGAAAAAACGCAAGTTGAAGTCATTGGAATTCGTACCATCAAGGCGATAGGATTATTAGGGGCAGACTATCGCGCCGTCATTTTAGGCACGTCGCGTGCTAACAATGCGATTAATCCCGCCCATGAAATCTTTGCAGAAATAGGTGCGACTTATAATGCCTCGTTGGCTGGGACAAATATATACGAATTGGAAAAAGTCTTTAACTACGTTTTAAAACACCACCCAAATCTAACAACAGTAGTCTTTTCCCTTGATTTTCTCACCTTCTCCAGCCGCCGAACCGTCAACGCTGATTTTGAACAGTCCATGTTTTCTGAGCAATTTTCTTTATGGACAAAACTCAGTAACACTTTTTCCGTTGATGAAGCCTATTATTCTGTGAAAACCATCATTGACAATAGTGCTCAAAAACAAGCGGCTTATCATGCCATACTCACCAAGCAAGGTTTTGCCAACCGAACTTTCCCATTGCCCCATCATCAATTATTTATTAATATTCTCAGCAAAAATTTTTTTGTTAATAAACAAACGTATGCCGGTTTTTGTTACAGTCAAGATAGACTTAACCGATTTAAAAGAATGATTGAAAAATCCAGACAACGGGGTATTGTTGTTAGGCTGTTTATTTCACCGATACATGCTTGGCAACTAGAAGCACTTAGGATTATGGGGTTATCTTCGACTTTTGAGCAGTGGAAACGTGATTTAACGGCCATCCTCGCTCAAGATGCTGCCCAACACCCTGACAAGTACCCGTTATGGGATTTCACTGGCTATAACAGTCTCACCACTGAAGCGATACCGGTTGCCCCCCAACAACCAATGCAATGGTATTGGGAATCTTCACATTTTAAAAAAGAATTAGCGGACTTAGTGCTTGATAAGCTGTTTGACTATCATTCACCGGATCGCGTTATCCCGGATGATTTTGGGGTGTTAATTAACAGTGATAATATTGAAGCACACCTGTTGATGCTGCGAGAAGCACAACAGCGTTATCATCAGACACACCCTGAAGATATTGCGGAGATTGAAGCGTTGGCCGCAAAAACCATGCGGAAGTTTGAGTTGCCTTGTCCTTAAAAACTAATGGAGTCCAAACTTTAGTTTGGACACAAGTCAAAGTTGACGGATACTATCCTTAAGAAAGGATAGCATCCGTGAAATGAGATATTGCGGAGATTGAAGCGTTGGC
>QNER01000639.1 GCA_003646175.1 Candidatus Parabeggiatoa sp. nov. 1 | reverse complement strand
TACACAGATAACTACAAGGATTGCTTATAAAAAAGGATTATAAGATATACACAGATAACTACAAGGATTGCTTATAAAAAAGGATTGTAAGATATACACAGATAACTACAAGGATTGCTTATAAAAAAGGATTATAAGATATACACAGATAACTACAAGGATTGCTTATAAAAAAGGATTATAAGATACAGACAGAGGGCACCGAGTTACACCGATTTTATTAATTTATCTATAAAATTCAAAGAGTTATTTTATGATTTTTCAAATTAAAAACGCTCACAATGATGGTGGTAAGTATACTTTAAATCCTTTCTTATAAACAATCCTTGTAGTTATTGTCGTTGAAAATAAAAGTCACGATATTCAAACATCAACCAAACAACGCTCCAACGCTGTCATCATCTCCGTCGCCTTTCCATTCAAAAACACATCCGTGATCACATCTGTGTAATTGCTTTTATTGGGGTTGATTTCAATGACTTTCGCGCCGTGTGTTTGGGCTTCATAAGGTATCGCGCACGCGGGCATGACTTCACCGGTGGTGCCTATAACTAACACCACGTTCGCTTTCAGGGCTTCGGCAAACGATTGAGTCGCTACCAGGGGTGGAATACCTTCGCTAAAAAACACAAAATTGGGTTTCAACAGCCCGTTGTCTTTTTGACAGCGGGGAACCGTTGGCTTGAAATCGACTTCTTCGCGTTTGTATTGTGTGTCACATTTTAAACACTTGAGTGATTGCAAGGCACCATGAAATTCATATACGTTTTGGCTACCGGCTTGTTGATGCAAATTGTCAATATTTTGCGTGATGATGGTTTTGATGATGCCCTGTTTTTCTAGTCGCGCCAAAGCATAATGAGCTTCATTAGGTTTGGCTTGCCCGTAAGGATCATAAAACAATTTTTTGAGAACCGGCCATGAAATTTCTGGATTCTGCAAAAAATAGTCTAAATCCAAAGTGATAGGATCATACTGTGTCCAAATCCCGTCTGCACCTCGAAAGGGTGGAATGCCACTTTCAACCGATATACCGGCACCGGTGAGGACTATCGTATGTTTGGATTGTTTGAGTAAGTTGGCAGCGTTTTCTATTTCTTGGTTCATAATACTCTCTTTTGAGTCCAAACTTTAGTTTGGCTTGTCCAAGATAAATTTTGGACTCCTGACAAAATATTTGTAGAATTGACAATCCTTGTTGGTGTTGCCGGGTATCTTTTCCCTTTAATTAGATACACGCCTTGTCGTTTTTGCTAATTTGATGTTTTTACCGTAATCCTCATTGGCTTTACGGCAAAACCAATTAACAAACTCCCGCCATTGCTCAAGTTTGGTGATGCTTTTGAGTGTGGGCAATTCATCAGTCAAGGATTCGTCACCTAAACGCAATTGTTTTACCTGGGCTTGTACTTCTTGGGGATAGTCTTTAATCGTTATCCCATCTAAATTCTTAATGACAGGCTCATCTTTTGGTATGGGTGCGCGAGGTGTTTCATACATACAAAAAAGTGACTTTTTGATGTAATAATGTTGGACATTTTTACCCGTCAAATACGCAAACGCAATCAGATCCTCACCATCAAATATGGGTTTATATCTATAACGCATTTTTTAAATCCTCGGGAATAGGTTGATTGAATGGGGATTCCCTCGTGCAAGTTAACCTTGCACTCCTCCCGCCAACCATGAAGGTTTCTTCGTGGTTCAAACCATTTCAGCCGGCACTTTTTCCCGCACCCACCGCCGCATCAATTCCACCGTATAAACCACTTTATCCGGTTGTTTCACCACCACATCATGGCGTGCTAACACTGTCAAAGCGTGATCTAATATATTATCAGATAATTGTGTCTGCACGGCTAATTCGGCAATTGTCAAGCCGTCGGTGGCATCAGCCAGCGTTTTCATAATGGTCTGTTGGGCGTTATCTGCACTTTCCGCCTGCACCCACACGCCGGCAAAGTAGGCATTACCATCACGGAAAAACTCTTTTGATTCAATCACCGCCCGCACATCGTGCAACGTAAACCGCCGTTCACGTTCCACCCCTTCTTCAAAGGTTTGCCGATTAAAGCGACTCACCAATGAGTGACAAATTAATTGTACTAAATAGGGTTGCCCCCGCGTTAAGTTGATAATTTCGTTAATCGCATCGGTGTCATAATCTAGCGGAAAATCGGGATCCGGTTGGGTAATCAATTGTTGCGCTGCGTCTTCCCCCAAAAAGCTGACAATAATGGGTTTGAAGCTACAAAATAACGGATGCCAATAGTCATGGCGCATTTCTTCTAAGTTATGCAAGCCGGCAAAGGCCATAATAAACCAAGGATAGGTTTGAATCGTGGCGCGCCAAAAGTCTAATAAATTGGGATCCAAACGCCCGGCGTTAATGCCTTTTTCTATTAATTCAAATTCATCGACGGTGACTAATAAGCGTTGGTTTTGGCGGTGCTTATCCCATTTTTTCAGAAAACGATCAAACGCATTGTAAGGATCATCCTCAGAAAAAGCCGTTGGTTCTCCCAATGCGCTTTGTTGCTCAGGCGCGAGGCTGTCATAACAGGTGAGGGCTAAATTATATAACAGCTTACTGGTGTCTTTCACAAACCCCACCCGTTGCATATTAAAATCAATAATTTGCGATTGATTACCAAAGCGGGTGCCTAAGTTCTGTAATATAGAGGTTTTGCCCATGCGCCGATGTCCATATAAAATCACTGACGGTGGTTTGGGGACTGTCCATAATTCTTCTAAGCGGCGTAACACATCATCGCGCCCGACAAATAATGATCCGGTGACGGGATTGCCAGCGACAAACGGATTAACGATGGGTTCAGTAATGGTAAAACGCCCTAATTCGCCACTGCCTTCAGTGATAAGCGGTTGCCATTGTTCAATAATTGCTTGGAAGATATAGCGTTCCGGTTCATTGACTTCAGTGCTGATGTAGGCTTTGAGTTCTTCAAGGCTTTCCGCAGCACGTCCAAGGGCGGCTAATTTGTTGACGCGGCTAGTCGCATCTTGATAAGTGGCAACTTCTGCACCGATTTCTGCTAAACGCGTTAATGCAATCTGCACCGTCGGACGAATAGCAGTGCTGGTATCGGGTAAAGCAGTGGTGATTTGCGGTGCGCCAGTTAAATCAGCCAAGTTTTTATAGTTTAAAAAGGTGGTAAAGGCTGCGAAGGATTGGCTGATTTCTTTACCGTTGGGATAATGCTTGATATTGGTATAAGCGTCTTGTGCCCATGTTTGGTTTAATATGTCAGCGGGTTTTTCTCTATCTTGTTTGTATAAGGCATAAAGTAGGGCAGCGAATTGGGTTAAAGGGGTGGTGCGTCGTTCACGAAAGGAGTTAGTTAGCAAAAAAACTAATCTATCGCCTATATAGAAATCCGTGTTTACAAACCTTCCAGCCAATTCTCCTAAAAATAACTGGCAGTGATTAGGCATACGTTCCCAATCTTTAGCTTCTACAGGTACAAATACATAAGTATTTAAGTCAGCATTGTTGAGTATCCTTTTGTAAGTAAAATGCAGTGGTTGTTTTTGTTGATGTAAATGGTTGTATAGAATTTTTTGCATCAGCCAACGTTGAAAAGGATTACTCATAATTTGAGCCAGTTCGCTAAGCCCTTGTTGTTCATCTGTTTGTAATGTTTGCTGTAAAGGGTGACGTATATCTGATAACGGGAAAACGATGAATTCATCCCAAAGCAAAGGATGCTTTACTTTACCTGAAAGACTCAACAAACTGAGAACCCATTGCACCGGATAAAAAATGACTCGTAAAGCACCCACGCCGACTGCCACGCCGACTGCCACGTCTTTTGTTACGCCAATTAGCACACCGACTGCCATGCCAAATGCCATGCCGGCAACGCCGAATAATGCCACGCCGAATGCCATACCGAATGCCATGCCGAATGCCACGTCTGTCATGCCAAATGCCGCGCCGAATAATGCTATGCTGACTGCCACGCCAAATGCCACGCTTCCTAACACGCCGACTGCCACGCCAAATGCCACGCCTCCTACCACACCAAATGCTATGCCGAATAATCCCACGTATATTATTATTTCAAAAATAGATAAAAACAGTTCTGCTATTTCAAAAATAGATAAAAACAATTCTGGAAAAAGCATTAAACTGACAAAAAAAATACTGATAAATAAAGTAATTATAGGTACCATGAAATATAAATTGCGATAAGCGCGAACACGCACGGTACGGAAAATACCTAACCCAGCACCTGCTTGATAAAGTTCCGGAGCTGCTTGATACAAATAACATTTCAGTGCCGTTGGACGAAAAAATACCCAATAGGTTAATAATAAATAATGGCGCGGGTTGAACGGATTTAAACAGGCGGGTAGCTCACCGCGGTAGGTGGGAAATTCTGGCATGGTTGTTTCTCCAAAGTTGAATTGTGATTGGTTTGGTGATAAGTACAACGGACAATGAGTACAACGAGCACAATAAGTACAGCGAATTACGTGGATAAACGAATTAAAACCAGGCTAAATCAGGCGTGTTTATCATTGATTGATAATCCAATAACAAACGCGAACTTATCTGTCGTAGCCATTTCTTGAACAAAGCCATCCACGTCTGATAAATCATCAAGGATTGTTAAGCCTTATTCGTTTATCCACGTAATTCGTTGTACTCAACTTTGTTATTGTTATTCTAAGGTTGAACTGTGATAAATTACCACCTATCAGCCAGTCTCTAAATCAATACATTTTTTCTTGCAAGGTTCGCCTGAAACGAATGATATGATATAAAAAATTCCGTTTAGAGCAAAAATTCGTTGTACTCGTTATCCACCGTTGTGTTGAATGTGGATTTGGAAATTCGTTTATTTCGTTAATTCGTTGTACTCTTTGTTATCCTTTTAGATTGTTTCATTAAGTCTTTGAGTCGTTGACTAGACATTGGTTTATTCCTAAATTGAGTTAAGATTCGTGCAAGTTAACCTTGCGCTCCTGATACAATAACTTTGTCAATTTGCTGTACGTTGCCGATACAATTCCGCAGCGACTTGTTGCACACGATAAGGATGCCCTTGGCTTTGATGCCAGATATTTTCAAGCGCTTGTTCAGTCAATTGTATGCCCGTGGGTTGCAAGCGTGTTTTGATAAATGTGCGGACTTCTTCG
>QNER01000638.1 GCA_003646175.1 Candidatus Parabeggiatoa sp. nov. 1 | reverse complement strand
TTGAGAAACACCTGCATTACACTAATAGTAGTCGTGCTCGATTGATTCTCGACAATTGGGGTGAGTATTTGCCGCGTTTTGTCAAAGTGATGCCGGTTGACTACCGACGTGCGCTGATGCAAATGGGACAGCGTTAAACATGCCTGATCGTGCAAGGTTCGCCTGAAACGAATTTAATTCGTGCAAGGTTCGCCTTGCACTCCATCTATCCAAAAAGGAGACAACAATGTACGTGAACGATATACCAAAACCTGTCTTCAAAAAAATGAAGACGCACGCAAAACCTACAACGGCTGAAGGTGTTCGTAGAAATATGGCATGGCTTAAAGCCCATCACCGTGAATATCAATGGCAATGGGTTGCTCTTGATAAAGGTACTTTGGTGGGGGCTAACGAAAGTTTGGTTGAATTACACCGAGCGGTGAAAAATGCAGGCAAGATGAGTACATCTGTGTTTATGAATCTTAAAATAGAGATGTAATATTTATGACTCCTCAACTTTACCAACAGAATGAAACACTTTTTCAATGGAGTACCGGGGCGGCTTATCTGTATTCCCTGTATGAACTTGGCCCCTACAAACTCATAACAGGTGTGAATTGCGAATTTCTTGCTGCCAACAAACAAGAAATAGCTCTGTTAGATACGGGGGCTGAATTATCTGTTGCCGGGCATGAAGTGTATCAAGATTTTTTAGAGGAAGAGGGAAGTGCCTCTTTATTAGGTGCCCCAGTTGGAGAAAGAATAATCAACACCAGATTTGGAAGCTTTGAAGGGAGCTTATATCGGATTGATGTAGGTTTGGTAGCTGAGTGGGGCGAATCATTGACGATAGAAGGTACTTTCTTGTTCTGTGAGGAGTGGCGAGGGCCAACAGTATTAGGTTTTCATGGTTTTTTAGAAAGAATACGGTTTGCCATTGATCCGGATTATGAACAAATTGGATGTATTTATTTTGCCGAGACTTAATTCGGTAATGTCACATTAGAAACTAAGTTGGCAAAAACTTCGGATTGAGAACGCAGTGCATGGTTCGCCTGAAACGAATGAGCATCGTACAAGGTTCGCCTAGAACTAATTCAGATATTAAATGATCTCGCAATCAATGCGTAGGAACACGACTTTAGGAGTGCAAGGCGAACCTTGCACCAGTCGGCCGGACAATGGGTTGCTCTTAACAAAGATGCTTTGGTGGGGGCTAACGAAAGTTTGGTTGAATTACACACAGCGGTGAAAAATGCAGGCAATTGAAAAAACACACATAACATGAACGACATTCCCCGTCACAAACTGCAAGAAAGCATCACGCAATATGGTGCCATTGTTTATGATGTTCCTAACCTTTGTGAAGCTTTATTGCGTGAGTTATGCCCGGAATATAAGCGCGAGATTAATGTCCTCATCGGGGCATTGAAGGAAAACGTGGTGCCCGATTTGATGAACAGTTCTGCTGACACACCCAAAGATATTCTGTTAGCAAGGCTGACTCAACGTTTATACGAAAACCTTGGCATAGCAGAAGAATTTGCGAGGTGGGCGGTAGAATCGTGGGCTTTAGCGTTGGGGGTGATTGACAGTGCGATGTTGGCATCAAAGGCACTGGCAACACCATCAACCGCTTCCCCAAAATCCGCCACCACTCCAAAACGTTCGCAACCATCCACAGTCACCGCAAATAGGCAATGGTGGCAACAATGGGATGATAATTGGAAAATAATTTTCAAGAATGCGATTCATTGTGATCGTGAACCGAGTGATCAGGAGTTGGTAGAGATTCTGAATTTATCGGAATTGAATTGTACTGGCTTTAAAATCCTGAGTTTAGAACCACTCAGGCAGTTGACAAAGCTACAGAAATTGGATTGTAGTGGTATTCCCATCCGTAGCTTGGAACCGCTTTGCAATTTGGTGAATTTACAGATATTGAATTGCAGTTACACTAAAATCAGTAGCTTAGATCCGCTTTGCAATTTGGTGAATTTACAGAAATTGGATTGCACAAAGACTAAAATCAGTAGCTTAGATCCGCTTTGCAATTTGGTGAATTTACAGGAATTGGATTGCACAGAGACTAAAATCAGTAGCTTGGAACCACTTCGCCAGTTGGTGAATTTACAAACATTGAATTGCAGTCACACTCAAATCAGTAACTTGGAGCCACTTCGCCAGTTGGTGAATTTACAAACATTGAATTTCGATAACACTCAAATTCAAAGCTTAGAGCCGCTTCGCCATTTGGTGAACTTACAAACATTGGATTGCGGTGACAGTCAAATCAGCAGCTTAGAGCCGCTTTATAACTTGAAAAAATTACGTAAATTGCAGGTTGACAAAAATAAACTCCGTTGGGGTGACACAGGAAATTTCAAAAGGGTTGTTCCTCAATGTAAGGTGATTAATACCGATTACCGCAGTATTGATTGAGTCATAGCTGTCCGTTTTTGTTCTTATGGAAAGGGCTTGCCTTATGTAAAGGCAAGTTCCAATCGTGATTGTTCAACAAGAACTACAGGGATTGCTTATAAGAAAGGATTGATTCAGCGGTGATTTTTGAATCAACACACACACGGCAAGGATGAGTTAATCGATATGGATTTGGAATCAATGGTTAATTAATTGGTTTTTTAAATCCTTTCTTATAAACAATCCTTGTAGTTTTTTTACGTGATACTTAAAGGGGTAGCATGAATACAAATCAACCTCTTGATATTCAAGCCTACATTCAAGCGGCTGAACTTAGATAAAGAAACCAAATTTTTTGAACAAACTTGGTTTCTTTCAACTGTTATCATTACCCCTTACAGAAGTACTCAACATTCATACAAAGCAAGCTTGGTATTCCCACCTTTCCGTTTCAGAAGTTTTTCTGAAGTTGGTTCAACAACTTATCTCTAGTGCTAGCGTTATCCCCTTTTACCTTAAAGGTAACCAAACTTTCAGAATTAACACATCTGATTAATCCCTTGAAACCGTTCTCGTTTGTCGCATAAATAGAATCATCATCAAAATCAAAGTCCTTATAAAAACCTGAGTTTCTTAATGATAACTCTGCTCGGTCTAGGCATTTTACGATAGTAAACATGGTGTATTGCTCGGCTGTTGACGTTTGTTTATCGCCATTCTTCTCAACCTCTTCTGCTAGGGGTTCCTTCTTAGGGGGTGTAACACTCTCAGCCACCTCTTTTAGGGCGTTTTTGATGATTTTGGCGCGTTTGTTCAGGGTGGAGTGTTGGATTTTTTGTAGTAACAACTCGGCTTTTTTTCTGGCATTTATCGCTACGTTTGCCACAACGACAACGACAATCACGCTAGAACCGGCTAAACATTTCACGAGTGCCTTATAGTGGTATGGTTCCTCGTTCTGATAAGCCGCAAAGATGCTCGTACTTTGCTGGTATTGAACGACTTTTTGAAAGCCATCGTTTTTAAGCACTTTCTTGGCAGCTTGCAGGCAAGAGGGGTTGTTGAAAGATAAATTTTCCCCAGTAGCGACTCCAAGATAAGGAGGGATCGCAAACACAAGTGGCGAGAACATCAGCAAGATTAGCAAAGATGACAGGTAAAGTCTATTTTTCATATTTGTTCTCCACAATAGTTGTCCAAAAAAGTGTTGGTAAAAATCTTATCCGTTTGGCAAACGGATAACGTTTGGTACCCGTTTGTTTGGTAGCGAAGTTTGCTAAACAACTTTACCCATTTCCAATAGCCTTAACTCTCCTTCCAAGCTCGGCACGCGGGGGACAGATAAAGGCTTGGAACCGATGTGTCATTATAACCTATCGCTGTCATACCATCGACGGGTTCTGCATAACCACATAACCACGACATCGGACTGCTAGGATTTTCGATAACCGTGGCGGGACGTAGGCTTAAAACTTTGCCTTCAACATGGGCATTGATGCGATTGCCCAAGGTGACATGAATGGCTCCGTCTTTGATTTCTAGCCCAGTGACAAAATTGCCAATAAGGTGTTCTGGTTTGGGCACACCGGCCGTTTGATTATCTTTTGGAAAGGTTTGATTAGCCACATAATAGTGAGTGATGGCTTTTTTCACGCCATCGGCTAAGTTCATCGCTTCCGTGATTTGGGCACGAATGATAAAGTCTTGGTAAGTGGGGATTGCCATTGAACCAAGAATGCTAATTATCGCAACGACAATCATCAGTTCTATTAAGGTAAAGCCTTGTTTTAGTTTGAGCATTGGTTGAGTTCCTTATCGAGTACTGGAGTCCAAACGCAAGCCCAAACTAAAGTTTGGACTCCTGTTTGAAAAACTATAATTGATTGGTAATAGAGTGCTTATTTACAAACATGCGATGGGTAAATATTTAGACGCAATATCGGTTTTATTGTCACCGACAAGTGTCATGCCTTTCACCGCTTCTGCATAGCCACATACCCATGTCAACACACCAGTGGGTGGGTTGGCATTGACGATAGCGGGGCGCAATGTGAGTGTAGTGGTGCCAATATCTGATTGCTCTTCTTGAAAAATAACATGAATGGCTCCGTTTTCTATTTGGAGACTTTCAACATATTGCCCGCCCAAGTTTTCAGGTTCTGGTAACTCGGCTGCCTCGTTATTTTTAGGCAGCTTACCGTGGTAAGCGTAATAGTCGGCTATCGTTTTGGTGAGACTGCTGGCGAGCAAAAATGCTTCGCTGACTTTAGCACGTTTTAGGTAGTTAGTGTAAGCGGGTATCGCAGTGGCTGCCAAGATACCAATGATAGCCACAACCATCATTAATTCTATCAGTGTAAAGCCGCTGTTTTTGGTTTGCATATTAATTCCTCAAATCCAAACTAAAGTTTGGACTCCTATTCATCTACAGTTAGACGATAAATATCCTTTCGCCAACGTCGTTTTCTCATCACCACCACAATGCCAAATCACTATGCCGGTTAACGCATTCTCTGTCACTTCTGGCTGAAAGCTCAAAGTTTGCCCCGCCATTCCCTCGCCACTGTGATGCCCAAAAGCCACCAGAATATTTCCATTAATCACGTCAACGCGAGAGACATAATTGCCGATTATCTGCTCTGGTGGGGGGACACTGGCGGCTTGATTGTTTGCCGGAAAACGCCCGTGATAGGCATAATAATCGTTAATAGCCTTTTTGACGCTCACGGTGAGCATAAAACCTTCTGCTGTTTGGCTACGTTTTAG
>QNER01000637.1 GCA_003646175.1 Candidatus Parabeggiatoa sp. nov. 1 | reverse complement strand
TTTTAATTAAAAATCAGTTATTTACAATAATCCAGAACACCTATGATTGATAATGGGTAATGAGACGATCCCATTCAACACCTCCAATATTATTATAACAGGGCCTTGACAATTGATAATTGATTTCGAGGTAAATTTTTTTGTGCAAAAAAAACGTTAGCCTAGAACTGGTAACTCATGTTACGCACACAGCTCAATGTAGGGGCAATCCCTTGTGGTTGCCCCCTTTGTGGTTGCCCCCCACGCAAGCCCTGATTGGTTGCCCTTTCACCAAACATCATCATGGCATGGAACTTCCGCTTTATTGCACAACTCATGACTTCAAGAAGCAATGTGTGTAACATTGGCTGATAATTAGAGTTGTCCGAAAATAAGGCTTTTTGTACCTAACTAATTGTTTTTATTGGGCTAAAATTTATTTACGGACAAGTCTATTGATAATTAGTTTTAATTAAATTTATGTTGCTGGATTTAAACAAAAAAGATATTATAAGTTAACATAAACTGGCAGTCTCGATAAAAATCATGCCTCAAACCAATTATCCTATTACCCACTACCTATTACCACAAGGAGAAACATGAGAAGAACTTGGACTTCTGAAGAAGAACAAATCCTACGCAGGTATTACCGTCGCGAAAAAGCGATAGGTATTCATAAACGAATATCTTATCGCAGTATGACTTGCATCCGTAGCAAAGCCTATAGCATGGGCCTCTATTTCCGCCAACAGAAATTTCCACGCAAATACTGGACGACTCGTGAATTAAGCATTCTTGATCGATTCTACCCTATTGAAGGATTTGCATGCGGCAAGCGGTTATTCCGGCGGACAAAGCCTTCTATTTTCGCAATGGCCCGAAGGAGAGAGCTAGAGCATCCACAACCATGGTTGCTCGAAGAAGATGCAATACTGTCGGCTTACTATCCCTCTGAAGGCATCAATTGCAAAAAACGCTTACCGAATCGAGGCAGAAATGCTATCCAAGCGCGAGCTAAGCTTTTGGCAAAAGGTGGTTTCCCGTGGTCTGAAGAAGAAACTGATATCATCAAAAATAACCCTGAATTCACGGCCAAAGCGTTGCAAGAGTTCTTGCCGAACCGAACATGGTTAAGTATTGTCAAGAAAAAAAGGCAATTAGAAATGGATGGTGAAATAGTTGTGCTTAACAAAAAGCAGCATTGGATTTCTGAAGAAGTCGCAATATTACGACACTACTATCCCACCGAAGGCACTGCGTGCCAAAAACGCTTACCAAGTCGCACCAAAATAGCCATACGAGAACACGCTAGGCGTTTGCGCTTGGAAACGCCCTCAATAGAGTGGTCTCGACAGGAAAAGGATATACTGAGGAATAATTCTCAGCTAACGCTTAAAGAATTGCAAAAACTGCTCCCGGGTAGAAGCCTAGATGGCATTGCTGGCCAAAAAGGTAAATTAAAGCTGACGAAAAAGCGTGCCCTTCCTAATCCACTCTATTGGTCCGATGAGGAAGATGCGATATTACAGCACGACTATCCGATTGAAGGCTCAAGTTGCCAAACACGTCTGCCAAATCGAACCACAGAGGCCATCCGCTCGCGAGCCAAGCTTTTAGGCCTCACAGAAACTGTCGTTGAGTGGTCTGAAGAAGAAAATGAACTTCTTAGAGAACATTCTGACTTGCCAATGAAAGCATTGCAAGAATTTTTGCCGAGGCGAACACCGTCCGCCATTAGAAATAGGCAAAAGCGATTGCAAGCACAAGGTGAATTAACCATTTACCTCAAGGTACAGTATTGGTCTGATGAAGAGGATGCGATATTAGAGCACTACTATCCAATCGAAGGCTCAAATTGCCAAGAACGTCTGCCGCATCGAAGCCGAAATGCTATCCAAGCGCGTGCTAAAATTTTGGACTTCACCAGTGAGCCCGCACTCAAATGGACTGAAGAAGAACTTGATATCCTTAAAGAAAATTGTACTTTGGAGTCCAAGGCATTGCAACAATTTTTGCCGGGTAGATCGGCGGATACCATTGCCGCGAAAAGAAGGCAATTAGAAACGAGTGGTGAAATCACCACGCCTAGACGGAAACAATCTTGGTTCCCTGAAGAAGATGCCATATTACAACGCTACTATCCAACGGAAGGCATGGATTGTGAAAAACGTCTACCCAATCGAAGTCGATATTCTGTTGATATGCGAGCCCGTCGTCTGGGCATCGTTCGGCAAAAGTAAATGGTTAATGGTTATTAATGGTTAATCTTTCAGGAGTACTTTGCTCCCTTTGTACGAAATCATTCGTTTCAGGCGAACCTGGTACGAAACCAAGAGATAATGTAGGGAGCCCACCTCTGGCCAAATATTGCCGGTTGCCTTTGTGCCTTTTACGGGTGGGCATTGATTATGTAAAACGGTAATAGGTAACGGGTAATAGAATTTTTGCATCATTTCTAACTTGACAATGTCATATTCTCATTCTGCCGTTTTTCGTACATGGTTCGCCTTGTGCTTAAAAGAACAACGTTTTTTCGTACCAGGTTCGCCTTGTACTCCTGAGAATACTCTGCCGTTTTTCGTACCAGGTTCGCCTTGTACTCCTTTTACTATGACACTGTTTTTCGTACAAAGGGAGCGAAGTACTCCTGAGAATACTCTATTCTGCCCTAAGAGGCGTATTTTCCTTATGAAAATCATTTTAGGCTTTATCTTACTTTCCTTGACATCATATCTATATGCCCAAAGCAATATCGAGCAACCGGTTATCTTCAACAATGACATCGGCCAATATCCGCTGGGTTTACACGTAGACATTTTAGAAGACACCAACGGAGAATTGACGATTGATCAAGTCAGTTCGGCCGCTTATCAGACGCAATTTAAGCCGAGTCAGGCAAAAGTCCCCAATTTTGGTTTTAGCAACTCACCCTATTGGGTACGATTTCGAGTCAAAGATGATTCTCAACAACCCAAGCAGTGGTACTTGGAAATGGCTCATCCAAGTATGCAACAGATGAGTTTTTATCGGCCACGCATTGAAGGAACTGGTTTTTGGCGTAAACAAACGGGGTTCACTTGGCCTTTTCAGAGCCGCGAGATTGCTCATCAAACTTTTGTCTTTAAACTTGCCTTGCGTCCTAAAATCGAACCAACCTTTTATCTGCGCTTTGATAGCGGTGGCGATTCGATGACTTTGCCTTTAACTATTTGGTCTTTCAAAGCGTTTTTCCAAAAAACTCAAATCGAACAATTATTCGCCGGATTTTTATTCGGTACTCTGCTGGTTATGATTGGCTACAATACATTTTTGTTTTTGTTTTTAAGAGAAAACAGCTATCTTTATTATGTATTGTTCGTCACCAGTTTTTTCTGTCATGAATTATTGTATCGTGGTTTTCTCAGTATTTAGGGTCAGATTGGAATCCTATCATCGTTTCATTTTGTTTAGCATTAACCTTAATTTTTGCACTTAAGTTTACCAATACTTTTTGGGGAACCAAAACACGGGTGCCTAAATTACATCAGTTCACCACTTTCTTGTTAGCGATGTGGGGGTTGTTGACCATTTTTTTCCTATTTATCGTGTCTCGTTCGGTTATTGCACACATTTTTGAAGTCTTATTGATAGCAGTGAGTTTATTAACCATATTTATGGCCGCTTTTACCACTTGGCGACAGGGATATGAGGCTGCACGTTATTTTTTGATAGCTTGGATGATGCTAATAATAACGGGCATCCTCATAACTTTAGTTCGACTTGAGTTGTTACCCAGTAATATTCTGACCGAAAACGGCTACCAAATTGGCGCAATCTTATTGGTTTTGTTATTGTCGCTTGCACTGGCCGATAAGATTAACATTTTCAAAGCTGAAAAAGAAAAAGCCCAAATTAATTAAGGCTCTTAAAGCATCACAGGAAAATGAAAGCTTCATTCGTGAACAAGCGGTGATTTTAGAAAAACAAGTTATCGAACGCACCAAAGATTTGGAGATAGCCCGAAAAAAAGCGGAATCGGCTAACCAAGGGAAAAGCACTTTTTTAGCGAGCATGAGCCATGAATTGAGAACCCCGCTGAACGGTAACGATCAATTAGATTTTGTCCGGAGTCCAAACTTTAGTTTGGAAAAATCCAAGATAAATCTTGGACTCCAGGCAAAACCTTTTTCTGGAACGCTATATTTCAAAATAGCAGACACAGGTATGGGTATCGCTGCGGAAAATTTGGCACACATTTTTGAACAGTTTAAACAAGTTGGCAAGCAAGAAGATCAAGCCAAAGGCACCGGTTTAGGGTTAGCCATCAGCAAAAATATCGTGGAATTGATGGGTGGGCAATTGTACGTCAGCAGTCAAACCAATGCTGGTACCCAATTTTGGTTTGAATTAGTTTTGCCGGTTGTCAAAGATTATTACAGTGTCACTCAAGTGACGCAATCACCGATTATTGGCTTCAAAGGTGAACCACCCAAGATATTAGTCGTGGATGATTATTTGGACAATCAAGCGGTACTGGTTGATTTACTGGCACCATTGGGTTTTGTGATTGAAACAGCGAACGATGGACGCGACGGATTAGAAAAAACCACCCACTGGCAACCGGATGTGATTATCACCGATTTAATCATGCCATAAATGGACGGTTTTGAATTGATTCGCCAATTACGCAAAACTCCCGTGTTAAAAGACAAGCTGATTATTGCGAGTTCAGCCAGCGTGTATGAGGAAGACAAAAAGAAGAGTTTAGCGGTTGGCAGTGATGCTTTTTTACCCAAACCGATACAAACAGAAACGTTGCTTGAGCAATTGCAACATCATCTTAATTTAACCTGGGTATATGGCAATCCAGTGACAGAAACGGCCGAACAGAATGATAGCTCTGAACCCATGGTATACCCGCCGCTGGAAACCCTGAAACAGCTCTATGAATTATCGTTGATGGGTGATGTGAAAACACTGAAAAAGCCAGTTGCCGCGTTGGCGGCATCGGAGGCACCGTTAAAACCCTTTGTCACCAAAATGCAAGCTTTCCTTAATAAGTATCAAGTGAATGAACTGATTCAATGGTTGGAAGGCGAAATGACGGATGACGCATAATGTTGGGGGCAACCATAAAGGATTGCCCCTACAAAAATAATTTAATTTCACGGATGCTATCCCTTTTTTGGGATAGTATCCGTTTCACTTTGAATTT
>QNER01000636.1 GCA_003646175.1 Candidatus Parabeggiatoa sp. nov. 1 | reverse complement strand
ATTATGGTAAAAATCACCCAAAAGCATTTTAGCACTAAACCGATTTCTGTCTTCAATTTTTTCCCCTTCCTTTGAACTATTTGTCGGGATAAAGAGAGCCAAATTTTTTCTTGCTGTAAATTTTTCCTTGGTGTACTGGAGTTCTTCGCTGTGCGTAGCGGAGCTTTGGATTTTCATAGGATTTTTTACAGCAAGATTTTTTTTGAGTAACTATGAATATACCCACTGTTTCGTTATAAATTTTTTAATACATAAAACATAATTAACTGATGTTACGCACGTTGCTTCGACGATGTCGCAGTGCAATAAAGCGGAAAGTTCCATATCATGATGATGTTCGGTGAAAGGGCTTGTGCGGGGGGCAACCACAAAGGGGCAACCGCAAAGGGATTGCCGCTACAATATATAACGAGATGTAGGGGCAATCCTTTATGGTTACCCTTCTGGACTCATTTTGAAGCATTGTGCGTCATAAGAGTTTTTAAATGAAATGCGAAAGCGCTTATTCGCTATTCGCGATTTAAAATTATTTTATGGCCGTTAAATTGAAATGCGAAGCTTGTCGTTCGTTATTCGCGATTTAAGATTATTGCTGGCCGTTAAATGAAAGAGGCAACCGCGAGGAATTGCCCCTACAATATAAAAGCTCAATGTAGAAGCAATCCTTTCGAGGCTAAAGTTTTTGCTCGCAAAAACTTTAGCCTCGAATATGGTTGCCCCTGTGGATTCATTTTGAAGCGTTGTGCGTAACATGAGTAATTAATTAGTTTTTACAAAAGTACTTGACTTGCAAAATGCCCAAAAGGGCATTGGGAATGGTTCATTAAAAATGGGGGCTATCCTTGATCGCGGCGACACTTTTCATTTCTTTTCCCAGAAATCTTACCCAACAAGTCCAAGAACTCTCGCATTCGCTCTTCATTGACGACAAAGTCAGGTGTCTCGCCTTTCATTCCTATCGTTTTTCAGATAAATAATTTCAGTTAGAAACATTCAAGGTTTTGAAAACCTTGAATGTTTTCCCTAAATAGGGAGATGAAACTTTATAAATAAGAACAATAAGTTAATAAATTATTCATTCCCCTATTGATATGAACCGATCACTATGAACCATTTAAAATGAGCCTCAAAACGAGGCTCGTTATTCGCTATTCTGTCATTAGCGAATATGCTGATAAAAGACACGCATAATAAATGCTTTGAAAAAACTTTCGATGTTTGCCAAAGCTATCGTTTTTCAGATAGAAACCGTAAAGCGTTTTGGAAACGCTTTACGGTTTTGCCCTAAGAACGTCTATATGCGGTTTGAACCAGATTTTTTCTGGGCAACCATAATCTGAACGAGGGGAGAAAAAACCAAAATGGCAATTGAACTGTTCAATAATGGCACACATTTGGTCATTGGTTTTTACGATTTAGGCTCAGACGAGGGCATACAATCAAACCAATTTTTGGTAGTCGATGGCAATCATTCCGCGATCATTGATCCGGGGGGAAACTTAACCCACAATGATTTAGTAATGTGTTCCCGTAAATATTGGTTAAACACAAAGTTGGATTATGTGATTGGTTCGCACCAAGATCCTGATGTGCTTTCTTCACTGAATAAATGGTTAGTGGAGACGGATTGTCAAGTGATTGTACCTGCCATTTGGGGGCGTTTTATCGCGCATTATGCGGCACCAAACCAATTTAAAAAGCGGCTTATCGGAATACCTGATTTTGGTATGAATATTCAACTTGGTAATGCCATAGTTAAGGCTGTGCCCGCTCATTTCCTGCATTCTGAAGGGAATTTTCAATTTTATGATTCTGTCAGTAAAATTCTATTTTCTGGAGATATGGGGGCTTCTCCTTTTTTACGATACTTTGAAAAAGTGGAGCAACCCATTGAAGATTTTGATGCCCATATACCCAATATAGAAGGTTATCATCGCCGATTTATGGCGAACAACAAAGTCTGTCGATACTGGGCTAATATGGTACGTGGTTTAGACATTGAATGGCTGGTACCGCAACATGGGCGTTCCTTCAAAGGAAAAGAGATGATTGAACGCTTTTTGAAGTGGATAGAGGAGTTACAGTGTGGGACTGATTTGGTGACTCAGGAGACTTATAAAATCCCCTAACTATTTTTTTATCATCTAAGTTCAGGAGGGTAAGTCCAAATGGCGATTGAACTATACAATGACAGTACCCATAAATGTATCGGTTTTTATGATTTAGTGACTGGTGAGGGTGTGCAAGCCAATCAATTTTTAGTGGTAAATGGCAACCATTCTGCACTGATTGATCCGGGCGGCGATTTAATTTATAATGAATTGTTTATGGAGTCTTATAAATATTTATTGACCAAAACTTTGGATTATGTGATTGGCTCGCACCAGATCCAGAGGATAAGTGGTTAGTGGGGAGTGATTGCAAAATCATTGTGCCTGCTCTCTGGGAACGTTTTGTCATACATTTTGCGGCCCCAGGCAAGCTCAAGGATCGGATCATCGCGATTCCTGATACTGGTATGAATATTCAACTCGGTGGTACGGTACTCAAAGCGATACCTGCTCATTTTAGGCACTCTGAAGGAAATTTCCAATTTTACGATCTGAGCAGTCAAATTTTGTTTTCCGGGGATATGGGTGCTTCCTTAAACGTTGAGAGTGCCTCGCAGCCGGTTGATGATTTTGATTCCCATATAGGCAACATGGAAAATTTGCAACATGGAAAATTTCCATCGTCGTTATATGTCAAGCAACAAAGTCTGCCGTTACTGGGTTAATATGGTACGAGGTTTAGACATTGAATGGATACCGCAACATGGGAAATCGTTCAAAGGAAAAGACATGGTTGAACGTTTTTTAAAATGGGTAGAAGGGTTACAGTGTGGAATTGATTTGGTTACTCAGGAAACCTATCAAATCCCTTAATTTATAGGAGTCCAAAATTTATAGGAGTCCAAAATTTATTTTGGACCTAAATACCTAAGGCGAGACACCATACGTGGTTGTAATGAAGAGCGAGTGCGAGGAATATGACAAAGTGTCGCCGCAATGAAGGATAGCCCAAAATCCGAACTGTTTTTAGTCAAATTATTTATAAATCAACTTGTTATTAAAAAATTCGTAACTACTCAGCCCTGAAAGGGCGCTTTATTAAAGCCCAGGGCAACGCCCTGGGAATCATAAACGCCTGTACCTGCCGCAAAGCCCCAGGCTATAATAATTCGCACCTTCGGGGCTGAGTAGTTACAAAAATTCAAGTTATTTATGAAATATTCGGCCTAAATAAATAGGAGTCCCAAATTTTGGGAATTTAGCCAAAATTCAATGGTTTTTACTGACTTTTACACAAAATATATATGACACATAAGAACTATTTTACCGCTGGTTTTTTGATCTTATTAGCAGTGACTGTCCGCAGTGAAGAAATGCCAACTGTCACGATGCAAACCAATATTGGCGCAATAGTCTTGGAACTAAACCCGAAAAAGGCACCAAAAACGGTAGACAATTTTCTCCGCCATGCCCAAGACGGTTTTTATGATGGCACCGTTTTCCATCGCATTATTAGGAGATACCTCATTCAAGGGGGGGGGTATACTCAAGATAATGAAAAAAAACCAACTACCTACGCTCCGATTCCTAATGAAAGCAATAATGGCTTGAAAAACGTGCGCGGTACCATTGCGATGGCTCGCAATTCTTATGGTTCCGATTCTGCGACTTCGCAGTTTTTTATTAATGTCAATGATAACAACTTTCTTGATTATTCTGTCGATCCAGATGGGGGTTATGCGGTGTTTGGTCGTGTTACTAAAGGCATGAAGGTGGTAGATAAGATTAAAGAAAGGAAAACTGTGAAAACAGGTTCTTTTAGGAAATATCCAAAAGAACCTGTTATCATTGAAAGCGTCATGGTAGAAAATGTGCCGGTAAAGCCAATAGCCACACTCTCGTCTGATTTTGATGTGACTAATGTCGCTGAAACTGAGAAAGATTCTTTTGAGGCAACCGATGTTGCTGAAACTGAGAAAGATTCTTTTGAGGCAACCGATGTTGCTGAAACTGAGAAAGACTCTCTTTCTACTACCAAGACTGAAAAAAAAACTCAACCAACCGGAAAATCAACCCATGTTTCATCGCCCTCCGTTGCATCCTCTGGGGTTGATAAA
This sequence comes from Candidatus Parabeggiatoa sp. nov. 1, assembly GCA_003646175.1. GTDB lineage: Bacteria > Pseudomonadota > Gammaproteobacteria > Beggiatoales > Beggiatoaceae > Parabeggiatoa. The sequence goes on along the minus strand of QNER01000636.1, from coordinate 1,007 downwards.
AAAGCCGAGCCTTTTTCTTCTCCCATACTCAAAAAACCGGTTCAACCGACAAAGCCAACCGTACCGGCCTTATCTGCCCCCACCCTGTTTACCACCGAGGCGGGAACAGATACCGTGGCAACTGAGACAACAAATGTTGCAGAGACATGCATTCATCGAGCGGTTCAAACGCCCACCTATTTTATGCCGGAGACCTTTTTGTCCCCGTATGATCCACCCTCGCAGCCGGATAAACCAGAACCACTTCCTGATTAATTTATTTTGGTGGAGTCCAAATTAAAGTTGGCCGACTCCTAATTTCACTCACTTTTGTTCACAAGGAATTGTTTATGCAAGTAAAAATGCAAACCAACCATGGCCTCATTCAGATACAACTGCATTCTGATAAGGCCCCAAAAACGGTTGAAAATTTCTTGAATTACGTCAATTCAGGATTTTACAATGGCACGATATTTCACCGTGTCATTGGTAACTTTATGATCCAAGGCGGTGGCATGGAATCGGGTTTGCGTGAAAAGCAGACTAGTCCGCCCATTGAAAACGAGGCCACCAATGGCTTAAGTAATACAGTGGGAACGCTTGCGATGGCACGCACGTCTGATCCACATTCGGCTTCATCGCAATTTTTTATCAATGTTGCCGATAACACCGGTTTGAATCATAGCGCAAAAACGTCGCAAGGTTGGGGCTATTGTGTATTTGGCGAAGTCACCGATGGTATGGAGGTGGTTAACCAAATCAAAATGGTAGCGACTGGCAATCAAGGCAGGCATCAGGATGTTCCCAAAGAAGATGTGATTCTTGAAAGTGCTGAGGTTGTGCAAAACTAGCTTCTTTCTTCAGGAGTCCAAACTCCAAAAGAGTGTGACCTTCGTTTGATGTAGATAATACTAATGTAACCACCCAACGTCTTTTGGTTGCCCACCAAACGGCCGAAGATGGTGGGCAACCAAAAGACGTTGGGTGGTTACATTAGTATTATCTACATCAAACGAAGGTCACACTCT
>QNER01000635.1 GCA_003646175.1 Candidatus Parabeggiatoa sp. nov. 1 | reverse complement strand
TTTTGGTCAAAAACCGTAGAGCGTTGCCAAACCTCGGAGGTTTAGATTGAAAATCTTTTTCTGAAAATCTATACCATCTCGGTGGGCAACGTAAAGAAGTTACCCACCCTACAAAAAATTCATAATACCCGACAATTTATGGTTCAGTACTTACAGCATAGTGGAGTACAGCGAATTACGTGGATAAACGAATGGTTATGTGCCCTTTACGAATCGGTTGACAGGAACGAATTAAATAATTCGTTAATTTCGGCAATTCGCTGTACTCACCAGTTATAATCACAAAGTCACATCATACCTATTGAGGAGTAATGATTATGATGTCCGAAGTTAAAAGCATCACTGAAAATGCGCTCAAACTTTCTGCACCTGCAAGGGCTTGTATAGTAGAAATACTGTTGGAAAGTTTAGATTTTGAAGAAGACTTTCTTATTTCAGATCAATGGCGAAATGAGATATTCCAGCGTTGTGATGAAATAGATAATGGGAATGTCGAACTCATTGCCGGGGAAGTCGCTATGACACGTCTTAGGGAGAAATATTTATGATCTCCTATCAATTTCATCCAGAAGCACTTGAAGAGGCTGATAACGCTGCTGCATTTTATCATATGCAGCAACCAGGTTTGGAAAAGCGATTTCTTGAAGCATTAGAAGATGTGATCACTAGAATACGAAGAAATCCCTTACTCTATCGAAAAGTCGATGATGAAATAAAGAAAGTGTCGTTTAATTCGTTTTCCGTATGGTGTGATTTACCGTCTCAAAGGCGATTGCATTGAGATTATTGCTGTTATGCATCTCAGGAGACAACCAGATTATTGGAATTTACGCATTTAAAATATGTATTAATTCCTCCTTCATTCCCAAAATTTGGGGCAGTTGAAATGTCTGTGATTGATGGCTGTCTGAATCAGGATTTTCAGGATTTTAGGATTCATAACTACAAGGATTGATTATAATAAAGGATTGTCGCGTTAATTTTTATATGATTATCAGTTTTGGCATTTTAATTAATAAATAAATGGTGCGAATGAGAAAATCAGGCTCTGGCTATTATCCTTTCTTATAAGCAATCCTTGTAGTTATATCGGGAATAATTTTCTTCAATGAATAGAATAAGGTTAAACGGTTTTATTCGGGCAATTGTTAAATTCTGTCAATTATGATTCAGACTATTTATAGTGGGAGTATAGCGTAGTTGGAGTACAGCGAATTACGTGGATAAGCGAATGGTATGGATTGGAATTAGTTATTTGGTAATTCGTTGATTTCGACAATTCGTTGTACTCTTTATTATGGTAAAATGAATCAAATAAGGTTAAACGGTTTGATTGAAGAAAATTCTCTTGTGGGAGTACCACAAATTTCAACTTTAATGAAAGAAGGCGTATGTATATCCAAGGTATTATAAAAGGAAAAGTTATTGAACTGGCCCATAAAACCGGTATACCAGATGGTATGACCATTGTTGTAGATATTCGTATGGTGCCCCCTTCCTACCAAGATCAACTGGCCCTAGTCGATCAGTTGTGTGGGGCATGGGCACAATATTTAACTATACCTGATATTTGTGCATAAATCAATGAACAACGGCATCAAAGCCGTCCTCGTGACATCGTCTTCACTATATCATCTTGATACCAATATTGTCATTGCGTATTTGAATGGCAATCAGGACATTGCGGACAAGTTGAAAGCCCATCTCCTTCATATCGCCATCAGTTCGTTGGTGTTAGGGGAACTGTTGTATGGGGCACGCGCCTCTCAACGCCAAGATGAAAACGTGGAAAAAATCTATCAATTCTTGTATATTGTTCAAGTTGTTGATTTTAATCAAGCCAGTGCCGAGCAGTACAGCCATATTCGTGTGTATCTTCGTAAAAAAGGGCACCCCACTGGAGAAGTGGATGCTTTAATTGCTGCTATTGCTATTGCACATAACGCCATTCTGGTTACTGATAATGTCAAACATTTTCAACATATTGAGGAATTAACCGTAGCAAATTGGGTAGTACAGCTGGTTTCCGGATTTTACGGATTAAAACATCTGGTAGGGGATTAGCCGCATTGCTAATCCACCATTGCCGAATTGCTGGATTACTACGAAAAAATCACTGGTTTGAGATCACCCATATTGCAGGACTACCGAAAATTGGTTACAAACTCAAGAATTGAAGAAGGAAGAAGAATTGAAGAAGGAAGAAGATGGGAGTGGAAGAGAGCGAGCATAGCAACCGTAAGAAGAATAAAGTTAACCAAAAACCAACGCAGCCGATAAACTAACTATCATACTGAAGTCTGAACGGTGATTGGTTAATTGTCGCAAATCAGGATTTTCAGGATGATGGCTATTCTGTTTATACTGTTCATTCTGGTTCAGGCTATTTATAGTGTTTATAGTGGGAGTGCAGCATGGTGAGAGTACAGCGAATTTTGTTCCCAAGCGAATGGTGTGGATTGGAATTATTTATTTGATAATTCGTTGATTTCTTAATTCGTTGTACTCTCCATTATGGTAAAATGAATGAAATAAGGTTAAACGGTTTGATTGAAGAAAAGTCTTAAATTCGGTTAATTGCTGATTTAGGCGATGGATGTGATGAACCGTTCATTATCATGTCAATCGCGGTTCAAAGAAAATGGATTTGTTTATATTTTTTAAGTGGAGAAATAAAATGCAACGTCTCACATTACATTCTAATGTCGGTTCAGATGGCATCTTGCTGTTAAAAGTGCCTTTCACACCCAGCGATGCAAATTTAGAGGTCAAAATCACCATTCAACCCGTAAAACCGGAAACCAAAACACCAGAAGAATTAGGCTATCCCCCGGGTTTTTTTGGGGAAGTCATTGGGGGATGGGCAGGTGAACCACTGGTTCGTGCAGAACCAGGTGAATTTGAGCAACGGGAGACACTCCAATGAGCTTTCTTTTAGACTCCAATGCTTGCATACGTGCTTTGAATGATATCAAATCTTCTGTGGCATGTCAGATAGCAAAACTGCCATCTGAGCAAATAAATCTTTGTACGGTTGTCCAAACAGAACTTTATTACGGTGCTTACAAAGGTTCCAAAGTAGCGCATAATCTGGCTATATTAGCGCGTTTTTTCAACCAATTTAGGGTGTTGCCTTTTGATAGCCAAGCGGCCATGAAGACCGGACAAACTCGTGCCGAACTGGCAGTCAAAGGGACACCGATTGGGCCTTATGACTGTAAAATTGCCGCAATTGCGCTAGTCAATAATCTCACCTTGATTACTCATAACATTCGTGAGTTTAATCGAGTCGAAGGATTACAAATTGAAGATTGGGAGGAAAATGAGGAAGATAAAGAGAATACAGCTAAAGGGAAGACGAAAAAATAACCTTTCCTTTTGTATGAACGAACGAACCGAAAAATTATAACGGCTTGTGTTGTCTTATTCTCCTAAATTTCAAGCTATCTTAAATTCCGCGAAACCAAGAATTAAAGAAGGCTATGGTATTGGGCATGAAGAATTCTGGAAAGACATGGCATATTAAAAGTTTTTCCTAATGATTCTTGTCTGAATCAGGATTTTCAGGATGATAGAATTCATAACGACAAGGATTGATTATAATAAAGGATTGTCGCGGAGTGTTACCTCCATTTGATGTAGATGTGTAGCCACCGAATGTGTTTTTATTGCCCACCACTGATGGTGTGACATATTTGGGGTCCGGCAACACGTTTGGTGGGCTACGACATCAAACTGAGGTAACATCTTGTCGCGTTAACAATTATTTATTTATTTTTTATATGATTATCAGTTTTGGCATTTTTTTTAATAAATGGTGCGAATGAGAAAATCAGGCTATGGCTCTTATCCTTTCTTATAAGCAATCCTTGTAGTTATATCGGGAATCATTTTATTCAATGAATAGAATAAGGTTAAACGGTTTTATTCTGTTAATTTTGATTCAGACTATTTATAGTGTTTATAGTGGGAGTACAACGACACTTAGGATGAACGAATTTTGGTCGTTTTAATTTATTGTCTGAATTAAGATTGACCATATTTTAAGATTAACCGGATGATACAATTAATTAAATTATGTTTAAACCTTTTAAAATTATTATAGAAAAACACTCAGATGGTTATGTTGCCTATCCTATTGGGCTAAAAGGCATTGTTGTTGCCGAAGGGGACACTTATCAGCAAGCATTGAAAGAAGTAGAATCCGCTATCCAATTTCATCTTGAAACCTTTGGCAAAGATGCTTTTGAATACCATGATGAAATGTTAGAAGCGTTTGTCGCTGAGACGAGGGTTGCTATCTAATGTCAAAATTTCCCTTTGATGCCCCCAAAGCAAAAGTCGTTAAAGCTTTTCAATTGTTGGGATTTAGGTTAGTACGTGAACGTGAACATCTTGCCATGCTAAGGACTAATCCTGATGGCACAACAACACCGTTAACAATGCCTAATCATACCAAAATAAAAGGTTCTACATTGAGAACAATTTGCACACAAGCGGGCATTTCTCGGAGTGCATTTCTGCGAGCCTACGAACAAACATAATCTGAATCCGTCTTTTCAGGATTTTAGGATTTTCAGGATTAAAATTCTGTCAATTCTGGTTTTAGACTATTGGTTTATAGTGGGAGTAGAACATAGCGGGAGTACAGCATAGTGGAGTACAGCTGCTTTCCGAAAAAAACGAATGGTTATGTGCCCTTTACGAATCGGTTGACAGGAACGAATTAAATCATTCGTTGTTTTCGGCAATTCGCTGTACTCTTTCGCTGTACTCTCCATTATTATGGCAGGAACGAAAATGACTGGAATAAGGTTAAACAGTTTGATTGAAGAAAAGTCTTAAATTCTGTTAATTGCTGATTTAGGCAATGAATGATGTATCGAGAAATTATTCAATACCTTTATTCAAATTAAAGAAAATGGAGAAACATGATGACTCTTGATAAAGCACTAGATACTGTCATGCAACTGTCGCTTGAACAGCGGGAAATGCTAATCAATATTGTCCAGCATCGAGACATTGAAAATCGTCGCCGTGAAATGGCGACAGAGGCTCGTGAAGCGATTGCTGATTTCCATGCTGGCAAGTTGAAGCCACAATCTACCCAAGAGATTATCACCACACTCCGTCAATCACTGAATGAGGTGACTGGCACATGAGAGAACTGGTTTTAA
>QNER01000634.1 GCA_003646175.1 Candidatus Parabeggiatoa sp. nov. 1 | reverse complement strand
CATTAAGAGCCGATAGGCACCCGCAATTTTGAAGGCACGCACCAATCCATAGACACCCTCCGAATAGTCAATAACGCCTTTACCGGTTTCACAAGCCGAAAAAACAACCAATTCGGTTCCAGTTAAGTTGAGGTTCAGGGCTTCTAAACTGTATAGGATACCATCTTCACCATCAGGATCGAGTTTACCCTTTAACCCACGATTGGCACCCGCCAATGCGATGCCAGACAATGTTAAGGGGCGCACAATATCGACATCACCGCTTGAATTGTCAAGATAGAAGGCATGGGTGGCAAGGTGTAATACACGAGGCACTTGTGTCAATCCTTTTAATCGACCTTCACTGGCGTTTTTGCCAGTCCACATTTCAGAGGGTGTTGGATAGTTCTCCTTAATCTGTTTAATTTCAGAACGACTGTGTTTCAGTCTCTTAAAACGCAATTTCTTTTTAACCAATCCTCGGTGGTTTTCAATTGTCTCTGAGTTTTGACGTTTAGGTTGCGGCCGCCGTTTCTTTGGGAACGCATCAAAGTTGACATTGCCTATCGCGAGCAACCCATCAGATGAAGGTGTCGGTTTTTCACGAAGTAAGTCACGCCCGGTTTGGATTTGACGCAAAGTTTGGCGTTCTATCCAGTATCGTCCATCTGGCAAAACGAGACGGCTAAAGGGTATCAGGTTGAGAAAGCCGTCGGGGGCAATATAGAGAGTTTTCATTCCCTTAATCTCTGTTTCAAAAGGTCCAAACAGATTTTGATACAAAGCGGCAGCATCATGCTCTGTTCCCGTTTTGCGTAGTGTATTCCACAATTCTAATGTGTCTTTTGGAGGCCCTAAGTCTTTAAAAATCATTTTATTTGTACCGGCCGGTAGTAACATCGCGGCCCAACGAAATTCACCACCTAGGCCTTGTTTAAAATTGATAGTTCGATAGTGCTTAAATGCAATCAACGCACTGTTTGGGGGCAACTTGGCGCGAACTTGTTCAAGGTTAACGTCGGCCGCTTGCAAACGCGGCTTATGGTACTGGCCTCGCTTTGCTAATGCCAGTTCTTTGGTTTCCAATTCGTTAACGAGGCGAGTCAGCTCTTCTGGAGGTAGCTCACTATAGGCCAAATGAATTTGGTGAGCCAGACGCGCCCGCAAGGTTAGAATATTTTTGCCCAGTTTGATGACTTGTTCATCTGTGGAAGTTTGTACTAATTTAGCAATGATGGCTTGTTCCTCTGCCAGAACTTGCTTCCAGTGTAGTATCATATTTCCAGCAAATTGCCAGGTTTCAGCAGATGAGTCACGCAGAGCTAAACTCAATGCGACATCTTGGAAACTCGCCAACGAGAGCAGCACTCGTAGACGGACGTGTTCTTTTTGAGTGGTGTACAATTGCGATTCTGCATGTCCCAACCAATTTTTTTCCAACAAAGAAAGTAACTGTAATGCTTGTTGATTTTCTCCCATCACTATTAATAACATGATGTAACTCAATTGAGTGTATAAAGTATGTGGGTGTTGTTTATCAAATGTTTCTGTCAGGCGCGGTATTATTGCAGCATCATGGTATAGCTGTCTGGCTTTCTGATAGTGTCCTTGAGTTTGATAGACAAAAGCTAAATTAGCGAGACTACTGAGAGTGTCAGGATGATTGGTACCTAAAACTTCTTTTCGGAGCTGGAGTACACTTTCTAGTCGCTTTTCCGCTTCGGCATAACGAATTTTGTCTCCAAAAAGGCTTTGTTTGTAATACAGCACACCAATTTTGCTGGTAATGCTTAAAGAGCGGGGATGCCTAATGCCAAAAATGTCTTCTGCCAGTTTGGCGGCATCGTAGTAAAAACCTTCGGCTTCTTCAAAACGGTTCAACGTTTCATAAAGTGAACCTAAACGAGAGAGAAACTCTATCATATTTGGTTCTTTAATGTCATTTTGTTCTTTAAATTTAGAAAGCACCGTTTCAGACAAGGTGAGTGCTTGCTGGTAGCGCCTTTGTACGTGGTAAATACTCATAAGACTACTAACACAGATCAAGGTGTTTGGGTGCGTTTCGCCCAATGCTCGTTCCTGACGTGGACATAAGGTTTGATAGATTTGCTCTGCTTCTCCATAGCGGCCCAGCTCGTAATATATTGATGCTAGGTTATTAAGCACTTTTAAAGTCATTGGGTGTTCAGGGCCCAAAATTTCTTCTGCAAGCGGTTGCAATTTCTCGTAAAGAGTCAGTGCTTTTCTGTAATTGCCTTGATTTTGATAAATACCAGCTAGATTGGTTCGCACCATCAAGGTTTTGGGATGTTTGGAACCGAGTAATTCTAGGCTTTGTGTCAGCACTTTGTGGATCAATTGTTCCGCTTCTTCATAACGTCCTTGTTCCTTATACAACAAGGCAAGATTGTTCGTTACGACGAGTAAAGCCTCTGTATTGCTAGGGTTTTGTACTTCTTCCATCAAGTCACGCGCTTGTGTAAGGAATTTTGTTGCTCGTGGTAAGTCCCCTAGTGCCTGATACACTTCGCCCAGACTGCTCATTGTACCTATTGCACGCCAATCCTTAAGCTTTCCGATTTCTTTCCATAACAAAAGTAGTTCCTCATACGCCGTTTTAGCTTCTTTATAACGAGCCTGCTCATAGTATAAGCCCGCCAAATTATTGCGAAGCATAATGGTTGTCTCATGTTTAGCACCCAGTGTTGTTTCGCTGAGCGTCAGTGCCTCTTTGTACATAGATTCAGCTTGTGTATAGTGGCCCATGGCATGATGCATAGAGGATAGGGTGACAAGACTCGTCAAAACAGCAGAAAGATTGGGGTAGTTGAGGTGTTGGCGAGCGTAAGCATAACTCTTTTGCGCCCACTGGAGGGCCTCTTCAAATTGTCCTTGTTGGTAGGCTTGAGAACTTCTTTGTCGCAATGCATTCCATTGTGCCACAACCTTTTTAGCTTTTTGTTCAGCCGCTTGATAACGAGTTTGCATGCCTTGGTATAAATTTGCCAAACGTTTGCGAATGGTTAAGGTTTTGGCATGTTTGGCCCCCCATATTGCTTCGCTGAGCGTAATGGCTTGTTTATACAAAGATTCAGCCTGCTGGTAATTGTCTTGGAGATGATGTAGGGAAGCTAGAGTGCTAAGGCTATCCAAAGTGGCAGCATGTTGGTGACCAAAGTGTTCGATAGCATAGTCGTAACTTTTTTGCGCCCATTGGTGGGCCTCTTTGAGGTTCCCTTTTTGGAGCACTTCAAAGGTCTTTTCCAGCAATAAATTTGCCAAACGTTTGCGAATGGTTAACGTTTTGGCATGTTTGGCCCCCCGTATTGCTTCGCTAAGCGTAATGGCCTGTTTGTACAAAGATTCAGCCTGCTGGTAATTGTCTTGGAGATGATGTAGGAAAGCCAAAGTGCTAAGGCTATCCAAAGTGACAGCATGTTGGTGACCAAAGTGTTGGATAGCATAGTCGTAACTTTTTTGCGCCCATTGGTGGGCCTCTTTGAGGTCCCCTTTTTGGTACACTTCAAAGGATTTTTCCAGCAACATATTCCATTCTGCCAAAGTAGCGGCGTTTTCTACCGCGGCCGGCAAACCGGGCGACAGGCTTAAACCGCCTATCAGGAAAATAAGTAAAATTAACCGTTTGTATTGTTTCATTTTTTCAGCCTTTAGTCTGATTAGAATGAGCGGGTTCTATCGTCTTGTATTGATTTAAGGGAGGAACGTGAAAATAATATACCCATAGAGAAAAACCGTTTTGGGCACTGGTTCAGTTCAATGCACAATTGAGTGATTATGTGCTGATACATTCAATCATATCAAGCACTTGAGTCAAATGAGTCGTATAAGTGTAACCGATTGATATTTAAGTTATTTACATCTAACTGAACTAGTGCCCAGTTTTGAGTGTGTAAGTATTTTATTGTAGCCACAACTCACATAAAGATTAAGTCGCTAAAGCGACTACTACAAATTTAGGCGCTAAAGCGCCTACTACAAACTTAGGCGCTAAAGCGCCTACTACAAACTCGTAGCTGCTTTGCAATCTGCTATTTAAACCGGAGCAGGTTTGCAATAGGCGAAGTCACGTTTCCATTAGTTCTTGGGCTTAAACGTGATTTTTTGGCTGGAGTCCAAAAGGGTGTGACCTTGATTTGATGTGTGCGTAAACTACATAACATAATGTATTTAAAAGATATTTTACTAAAAAAACTTATCAACGTTGTTTGGGGTATCTTTGATACAAAAATTAAAGACCAACATAAGGTACTTAAATGACCGGTTTGGCATGGTGTTATGAAGACGCTAATAATTAATAAAAACAATTATTTAAGTAATTATGACAAACTTGACGAGTTAATCAATTTAAGTGGGTAAACAAAAGTATTCTAACATAACGACCGATTTGTGAGTCTTTTTTATTCCTATAGATATTCAGATAATTAATTTTTGACCGAAAACGGTTACATCAAATGGAGATCACACCCGTCCAAAAGTTTGGAAAGCTCAAACTAAAATTTAAACGCCTTCTAAAAAACCCTGATTTGATTGTAACGGATTTTGGGGGCAATAAAAATTTCAAAGAGTTACGTGAGTTTTGATGCCGTTTTTTGAGTGATTTTTTCCGGCATATCCAACCTTTTAATGCCTAAACTCCTTCATAAGCTGTATAGGCTCAAACTGGGGTGGTGAGTTGGTAACTTCCTTATGCGAGAAAACGTGATCCCCGAAAAGATTCCGCTTCAGTAAAACAAAAGTTTAATTAATTAATCATTAATCATTAATCATTAATTATTGTCACCACCCCAGGTTTGTAGGGATTATCCGAAAGTTTTTTGAAACTTTTGCGTTGATTTTAGTTTGGTGTTTGAACGCCTTCAAAAAAACTAAGGCCCAACCAAAACATACGCGGCCCAAACCTTGGGATCACGCCATTTTTCCTCGGATGGGTGATTAATATAATATAATTGAGTCATTCGCAAAGCCTTGGCAGGATCAGCTGGATATTGGTTCAGCCAATTGTTATAGAAAGTGAGCATAAAATCTTTCTAGGCTTTATCTTTCACTTTCCATAAGGTCATTAAGAGCCGATAGGCACCCGCAATTTTGAAGGCACGCACCAATCCATAGACACCCTCCGAATAGTCAATAACGCCTTTACCGGTTTCACAAGCCGAAAAAACAACCAATTCGGTTCCAGT
>QNER01000633.1 GCA_003646175.1 Candidatus Parabeggiatoa sp. nov. 1 | reverse complement strand
TTGTGGATACAAAGTAAGTAAGTTATTTTGTAGGGCCGGTAAGGGCTTTTTATTGCCCACCATTTAAATTTAAGCTAATTACCAATCACCAAATCAGCAGGTAAATCATTGTGGATATAAAGTGCATTTTAGTCGGCGGCGGTGCAGCCATTGCCGGTGCTGCCACGCAGTATGTGATATCAACTTACTTATGGCCTAACCGCCACCAAGTCTATACATGGGTGTTTGCATTACGAAACCATAGAAAACTCGGCGAACCGTGTAAAACCGACAAAGTGCTTGATCGTGATGGCTACAGCTTAGGCTATAGCTACAAGCACAAGAGTGCGTTATGGGTTTCCTACGTTATTTCTAAGGGTTCTATCGGGATTGATGTAGACCGGGAAGATTGCTTTTATGCCGATCCGGAGATACCAGAAAAATACCGGGTTCAACCGGAAGATTACACGAATACCGGTTATGACAGAGGCCATCAAGCACCGAGTGCCGCGATTGATTTTAGTCGTGCCAGTAACATGGAGACTTTTGCGATGTCAAATATCCTGTTGCAACATCCCAAGTTAAATCGTCAGGCATGGGGGAGTTTAGAAAAGACTATCCGAGGATGGACGCATACCAAAGGCAAGTTATTGGTTACCACTGGGCCTTTGTTTGACGAGAAGCCGGAACTGATTAATGATATTCCGCTGCCTAAAAGTTTTTACAAACTGGTTTACAGCTTTGCGCATAAACGCTGTATTGGGTTTATCCTGCCTAATGAGAACATCAAAGCAAGCCAATTATGGGATCATGCCATGTCAGTCCAAAGCGTGGAAAACGAAACTGGCTATAAATTTTTTAAAAAACTCGGTGGCAAAGGGCGAAAGATAAAAGCTGAACTGGATATTTCGTGGTGGAAAAAGAAGTAACCTGTCGCGTACCCTGAGAAACCCAGTTTGTCGTTTTTAGGGAGCCTATTCGCTCAAAGCGTCCACCATGAGTGGTGGATTACCCCTAGTGCAGGAACGCTCCCGTTTCCGCCCTACTCTATGCACACAAGTTTTTTGTAGGGTGGGTAAGCGGGCTGTTAGAAATCCAAAATACTCAAAAATCGTACAGCCCGCTTGCCCACCAACCCAACCCGAAATAATATAAAAATATAGAAAAATCATATAGTTAAAATTTATGTGCATAGAGTAGCCTCCCGCCAACAGCTAAAGCAGTTGTCTAAAAGCTCAAGTCGGCTAAAGCCGACTAACCCTCAGTGCCCTGATGCGGTACAATAGATCTTCAGACTGCTGTAACAAAAAAGTTTTTCTAGAAAGCAGCTGCACCGCGAGGCTCGGTGTTGTATGCAGAATACAATTAAGCTGCACCGCGAGGCTCGGTGTTGTATGCAGAATACAATTATAGATTCTTTGCAGATGAATTGATAGCGAAATTTTGACATAAGTATATGAAAAATTTAATTTTAATTCGTAAAACGCCTATCAATTCATTTGCAAACCGCTATAGTTGCCCCAGGGTGCCCAAAAAACGGTAAGGCCTAAATCCGATTTTTTTCCCAAAATAGGATTTATTTTTAATATCTTGAAAACCCCCAGCAAAAACTTTTCTAGTAATATAAACTAAACTAGAAAAAAATCCGGAAAACGCAGAGCCCAGAAAACCAAGGGGATCTTCTTCACAGCTATATTTATTGATGATAAAAACTTCTTTGTTACAAGCTGTTGGCTGTTGCTGGGTATGGGGATTTCCGCTCGAATGCACTAGCACAGTAAAGCGGAAGTTTCCGCACCACCCCCACCATGAGCTAAACCTCATGGCTAAAAGCTCAAGTCGGCTAAAGCCGACTAACCCTATTTTGTAGTGCCCTTTAGGGCACTTGAGCTTTTAGACAACGGCTTTAGCCGTTGGCTGAGGTGGTCTGGATCCTTCCGCGATCGTGTACTAGATCAGGAACCAAGCTCAGGGAACACAGGGTTGATAAAAGTGATTTGGGTTGTTAATTATTTATAAACTCTTAATTTCTCTCAAATAGCCAATCTTTTCAAAACTTACACCCGTCACCATACTTATCTGCTCGTCGGTAAAACTCCCCATACTCAGCATCTTTCCAGCCACTTTTTCGGTTTCTGTCAACTTCAATGCCTCTGGCACTGGGAGAGTACTCGGTGTCGGAAAGTTAGTACAGATAATATAGGTATAGATTTGCCTACCTTTGAATTCTTCTTCAAAATAGAGTACATCATCATCGGTATGCAAATTGCTAAACACCACATAGTAGCCTTCATTCAAGCCTTCCGATTTGAGATATTCCGCCAATTGAGCTTTTCCCTTCTTGAGCAAAGTATTATTGCTAAAGACTTTGATTTCAATCAGATAGCGATGATTCTGATAGACAACTAAAATATCAGTGCGTCCGGCACCCGAAGGGACTTCTATAAAAGTATGTCCTTCCAAGGCTTCCACAAAAAAGTTAATAAAACCATCAAGGGAATAATGCCAAGCCGCTTCTTTCAGCTTCTCAGTATCAAAAGCTTTAAAACCACGCCGCCGTACATATTGCCGGTATTTGTTAAGTAAGGCATGGATATTTAATCCATCACCTTTCAGATATTCCTCAAAGGTTTCATTGGCTTTAATGCCATAATGCCTTCTTTCGCCATTATGCACCGAACGAAAGGCCGTGATAATACGCTTACTATATAACGGCACCGGTATGCCCACATGACCTTCCATATTGTCTATGACACCATTGGCATGCAAATAAGCGATGTCTTCCACATTGACATTGAAATCAATGGGATATTCATCAAATAACAACCGGTACATAAAGGCCTTTTTCTGTTTAGCCTTTTGGACAATATTCAGGAGGTTATCATGTTTTGAGGTTAATAAATAATTCAACGTGCTGAAAAAATCCGCCATTGTCACCATTCTGTTGGTGGCAACGGTTTCAACCAAATGTGCCACCAGCGCACAGACGAGTCCGGGTTGCCCGTTGGTATTCTGATAAATCGCCTTGTTCACCTGTTTTTCAAAGCTTTGCCCAGATTCATCCACATATTGTTGGATTAACAGATTCACTTCTTCAAACGTCAAATAAGGCATTTTTAATTCGTCTAGCACATTGAATGATGAGACATTGGATGTTGTAGCCAATTCGATGAAGGTAGTTGCGCCAACCAGAATCAAAGAATGCAGGGCATGGTATTGTTTTTGATGATACATTTGCCGAAAGGCATGCATCATTTCAGTTAAGACAGAATCTGGTATGTCTTCAAATTCATCAATGACGAGCACAAGAGATTGATTCTTGCACTGTTCAAAAAAATCAACCATATCAATTTGATTGGCAATGGTGTTTTTAATCTGATGTTTTGCCAGTCTTTGATGAAGCTGATAATTTAAATCCTGGTAAAAAGCTTTTTTTGTGGCTGTCTTCAATTTATCAAAACTAATCCATATCGGGGTAAAACCTTCCTTTTTTACCGCCTCTGCTAAGAGTTGAAAGTAAGTCGTTTTCCCGAATTGTCTGGGCGCAAACAAAGTAAAGTACCGCCCTGTTCGCACTTTGTCGAAGCCTTTGGCAATTAATGCCTCACGCATCACGGTGTAATGTAGGGCCGGATGACACGGCCCGGATGTATTGAATTCACGCATAAAAAGGGTTTCCTTGGTGGTTTTTAGACACTTGAAACGGATAGTAGCTAAGTACTGAACCATAAATTTTCGGGTATTATGAATTTTTGCCCACCGAGTAACGTCTTTTTGTTGCCCACCGAGATGGTAGCAAGATGGTGGGCAAGAAAAAGACTTTGCCGGCCCCCTACAAAATACCTGAAAATTTGTGCTTCAGTACTTATGGAGTTGGCCGACTCCTAAAAACCTAAAAACAGATCACCCAGATTTCAGGGCTACCAAAATATCTTCTGAATGGGCAAACGGATATCCATGATTTCATCAACAATATCAATATCATTCATATCAAAGGTGCTATGCTGATCGGGTTGTGGGTAAACATGCAGCACATCCACCGCTGGCTCAACCAACCAACACGATTTGACACCCAGCGCAAAATAGGCATCAAATTTGGCTAAAATCTCCTCAATGCCTTGTTCGGGTGAAAGGACTTCTATCGCCAATAAGGGCATTTGTTGCATGCTTAACCGTGTTGGGATAAATAGAAATATCCGGTTTCAATTCCTTTTTAGCCTTGACGCCAAACTGGCTTAAGTCAATCTGGCTCGCATCCAAAGTCAACTCTGGCATCATGGTGAATCTTTCATCATTGAATAACAAACCCGCTATTCGCCCAACGGTAAAACTGTGATTGAGAGAGCCCCTATTCAATTCCTCATTTTCAATCTGTGCCATTTCATTGTCTATTTCAGCGACTTCGCTCATCTTGTCACTCCCTTCATAGTCGGTGGGTAAAACGCCGTTTTTTGAAATGAAAATTTTGCAAGCGCCCACACTACGCTTGCTTAGGCAACTCCCAAATCATAAAATCATGACGAAAGTGATGCTATCGCTTTTTTGGCGATAGTATCACTTTTGCGGCAGAGTTGCCTTAATACAAAATCAGGTAGGCAGTCACCTCAACCGGCATTGATTTGCCTGAACTACCGCACACGTTTAACGGATACTATCCCGGAAAGGGATAGCATCCGTCGTGCCTTTAAGTTCGAGTTAAAGGCGTTTCCACAATGTCACAATGGTGCCCTAAAATTCACCTTTATTGACATTTATTCTCATTAAAAGGGCGGAAAGGAAAACCACGTTTTGCCTGTTCAATACAGCCTTTTTTTGCCATCCAAACCACTCTTTTAGGTATGGATTGAATGTCAGCCGGCATTTGGTAAAACGTGAGGCTGTATTGATTGTCTGAAGTATCCTCAAAGTATATCCAGTATTCGGCACCTTCTTGGAAGGCAAAAGTAGTTGTTTGCTCTTTAGCGGGCCAGTTGATTTTTTTGACCGGTTCAGCACCCAAGTTATCGGGTTCAATGACCAAAGTGGCCGTTCTGTTGGCATTGTAGCGCCACAGTGTGATTTCACGGGTTAAAGTGCAATAGTAGCCATCCCTATCAATATTCGCCATCCAAACATTAGTCGGTTCTTGTTCACCACTACGGGGGATGTGTTCTTCAAAACCGCCTATGAATTGTAGTGCTTGTTCTATAGCGTGTTTATCGT
>QNER01000632.1 GCA_003646175.1 Candidatus Parabeggiatoa sp. nov. 1 | reverse complement strand
CCCATTAACATAGCCTCCCGCTGAGTCTTGAACATATACCCAAACCGTGAAATCGCCACCTGAGTAGGTATAAGAGATGTCTATTTCTCGTTCTTCAGGTGATGTTGTTTCGATTTGTTGCCAGCCACCATCACCAAAACCAACAGAAATTCTGTATGTGTTAGTGGTATCAGGATCATCAATATTGACTTTGAAATTCACCTGCTCACCGGCAGTCAGTGATTCAGGAGAATCTACTTCTATTTCAACGCCGCTTCTGGTGTTTCTTGCTTGTTTTTCCTGTTCATCAGGTTGTAAAGAAACAGCAACTTTAGGGGGTGTATTAGGTTCTCCTTCCACTTCTACATTAATGGTGTCCATAACCCATCTTCCTTGATTATCCGACACATATACCCGCACCGGAAAACTACCACCCGTCTCATAGAGATATGAAGCAGTTACTTCACTTGTACCCGCTTGAACTTTGGAATTTGACCAACTATTCCAACCACGAGTGCCAAAAGACCAATAAATAAAATAACCATCACTGGGGCCATCTGTAAGGTCTTCTAGACTAGCCGTGAAATTAAGCGTTTCACCAGCAGCTATTTCTACAGGTTCAGAGGGCGATGTGAGTTTCAGAGCCAATGAGGAAAGGGAAATATTATCGTATCCCCCATGACGCTGTTCATCCCTTGCAGACACATACACATAAAGCATCCCTCTGTGATCACTAGATACTTCATGAGTAATCTGTTGTGAATAAGGTATGCCAACGCCTTCCGTATGACCATATTGGTAATTTTGACCGCCATCCCAAATACTCCAATACAGATTGACAGTCTCTGAATCAGCATCTTGTACTGAAATGTCAAAAGTAAAGGAATCCCCTGCATTTAATACCACAGGCCCATCAACAGATGAAACTATTTTTACAACAGGGTAAGGATTTAATTCAAAATCCAATGAAACAGCTTGCTCAGAATCATCAATGGTTATGATTTTGGCATCCTGTTCAGATGAACTTAAAGTTTGCACACCAGAAGGCTGATTACTGGCTTCCCAAACTTTGTAATCTCCCGTAGGAAGACCGTAAAAACCAAAATCCCCATTTTCGTCAGTAACGTCTCTGCGGGGTCTAAAGAAAGAAGGTGCAGATACAGGTTTCATATAAATAGTGTCACCTGCGACTCCTTCATTCGCATCTTTAACACCACTATTGTTGTTATCAACAAATTTGCTACCTTCAATAGTCGCAGCCCACGCACTCGCATGCACACTACCCGCAAGCAATGCCAGACTTATTGCCCGTGCCAGCGTTTTATTTCGCCGTCGCGTCTTGGGTGGCCCCAAGTTAGTGTCCGGCATCACCGGATCACGTTTGTTGAAGTTTAACTTCATGAGTGATAATCCTCCATTTTGGGAGATAAATAACAAATAAGTTGCTGATTATTGAACGGAATCTGCAACTCTTCCGATTGTCACCGAGTTGGCAGGTTCGGTAACGTTTCCTCAATGACGTTGTTCAGCTTTGCTTGGAAGCTGAGGACTATTCCAAACGCTCGTGCTGAACAACGTTGCACCGTCAATGCTTTGCCATGACTCAGGTGCAATTTTATACGAATCATTGGCGAATGTGACCATTACTTCGCGGTGGCTGAGTCTATGAGTTCCATATGGAGGCTTGTCTTACCACTAAACTCAATATCCTCTATCGCATAATAATAGGTGTTTCCAGAAACCACATTGGAGTCTCTATAAGAATACGAGGCACCATTGATTGAGCCATCCACACTCAGAATCGGTTGAGGGGTAATTCTGGTAATTTCCGTGTATTCTCCGTTCTCATCTTGACGAGCACGTACAATGAAGAACCCGGCATTGTCGATTTCAGAAGCAGTTTCCCAGTCTAAACGGATGCCACCGTCTTCAGCGATAGCGGTGAAGTCAGCGAGTTCTACTGCCAAGTTCGGCTCTTCAGCGACCTTGACTCGAATTTCAGTCGTTGCCACCACTGTGGAGTCGGCCTGTGAAGTGGCCGTTACAGTGATGGTGTCTGTTGCGCCTGGCGTTGTGGGCAAAGTGAAACTTAAAGCCAATTCACTTTGTCCAAGCCCTTCAATCGTGAGCGTCGTTGGTAAGCCACTGACTGTCCAACCATTTTCACTGGTAACCGCTAACGTGTAGGTGTCAACTTTGGGACCGGCATTTCGCAAATCTAAACGCACGGGTAACGTCTCATTAGAGTTTCCCGTCAATTGAGAGGAACCAGTAATGACGGCATGATAGATGATTTTAGCCGGGCCTCTGATAACACCATTAGGTGCATCAACTAAACTTTCTATGGTGACACCATCATCTAACAGTAAGTTATCAGTGTAGATTTCGACTTGTACGCCGGCTTTGAAAATCTTGGCGTTGTTTCCTCTTAAGTCGATTGTTCCACTAAGGCCGGTTGCTAGAATAATCTTGCCTCCCGCGGTAATGGCTTCTGAACTTAACTCTCGGAGTTCTAATAACCAGTTATCACCGCCGAAGATGACAACATCTTCTTCTGCAATGATGGTGGTATCACTGCCCACGGAAGAAACCGTGGGGTCAACGTAGATAGAGTGGCCCTTGTAATATCCGGCAGTCAACGCATATAAAGCACCAACTGTCAACGCACCACTGTCGCCACCACCAAGTTCATAAGCATGACAATCACTAGGGTTGGAACGATCAACGCAAGGGTTGGTCACACTAACATCACCACCTTCACCAGACATTGTCGTTGATTGGGAGCTACCCGTAAGCATACCACCCGAAGTAATTGTGATTGCACCGCCATCACCACCTACTTTTAAATGTCGGCTGCTGCCGTTATAATAATACGACTCTGTGAAGACGACATTTCCACCATTTCCACTTTGAATAGCCCCATTTTGGACAACTCTATTTCCAAAAACATCTATTGAACCACCATTTCCTCCAATATAATTGGAGACATTTGTTGATGGAATGTTTTTAGTATCTGCATGGGAACGATGTAAACCCTCTCCTGCTTGAATAACGCCTTCGTTATAAAACAGTCCGTAATACTCACAACTACCATGATCATTGTAATAACTTAATGGGCATGGCGTGTATTCATCAAAAATCTTTAAATCAACATTACTGCCAAATCCAAATGGCAAAGATGTTGAAGCGTCTCTACCTTCAACTCTCCCATCTTCAAAATTGGCAAACAACGCATCATAGGTAATGGTTAACCCGTCTTGATCATTGTCGCGCAATGTGCCGTAGTTGCAGACTGCTTGGACATGAATATCTAGGGTTGGATCTGGTACCTCAACAACGCTACTAGATGAAATAATCACAATGCTGTTTTCATTTAAACCTGTTGGCCATGTGTTGTCATTAACAGAGACAACGTTACTACCGGTAGAATTACAGATTGTGTTAGCTACTGTTTGTGCATCGTTAATATACGTTGCAGCACTAGGTGTTAAGTTAGGCACAGGGAAATCCAGAGCGATTGCGTCTGCGTCATTTGCAATAGTGATTGTTTTTGCGGTTGCTTCTGAGGCAAAGTACTCAGGAGAAGGTGATGACATTAGTGTAAATAACGGCGATGTTGGATTGACATACTGCCATATCTTATAAGTACCCGGTGAAATGCCTGTAAAACTATAACTTCCGTCACCAAAGTCTGCCCATTCCACAACAGGGCGTTGAGTTGCAGGTGCGCTATCCAGTTTTAAATATATACCACCACCACCCGTGAATACAGGTTCTCCGGGTTCTCGTGCGCCGCCAGTACGATTATCATCGACGAACTTAACACCACTAATAGTCGCAGCCCACCCACTCGCCGGCAAAACACCACCCGCAAGCAATGCCACACTTATTGCCCGTGCCAGCGTTTTATTCCGCCACCGCGTCTTGGATGGCCCCAAGTTAGTGTCCGATATCACCAGATCACGTTTGTTGAAGTTTAACTTCATGAGTGATAATCCTCCATTTTGGGAGATAAATAATAAATAAGTTGCTAATTCTTGAACGGAATCTGCAACTCTTCCGATTGTCACCGAGTTGGCAGGTTCGGTAACGTTTCCTCAATGACGTTGCTCAGCTTTGCTTGGAAGCTGAGGACTATTCCAAACGTTCGTGATTGCTATAGTCGTTCAGAAATCTAAGACAACGCTGCACCGTCAATGTTTTGCAGTTTGCAGTCGTGGTTTTAGCCACTAGGCGATGAATCGCCTACTACAAACAAACTCCGTCAACTACATAGAATTGATACAGGGGATTTGGGGGCCATAAAACGTTTTGAAAGTTTTCAAATTAAGACTTGGCCCACAATTGTGTCTAATTCGTTTATCCGCGTAATTAGTTGTACTAAACAAATAACAAATAAGTTGCTGATTATTGAACGGAATCTGCAACTCTTCCGAGTTGTTACCGAGTTGGCAGGTTCGGTAACGTTTCCTCAATAACATTGCTCAGCTTTGCTTGGAAGCTGAGGACTATTCCAAACAGCTCGTACTGAACAACGTTGCACCGTCAATGCCTTGCCAGGGCTGCTGGTGCCAATCCTAAAAAGAAGTCCAAAGCTAAAATGATAGGTTAATTCGTGGGATTGGTATAACCCTCTTGTAGTACCCGTTAGGGTACAGTAGCTCTTAGACAGTTGCTTTAGCTATTGGCGGGTGCCCAGCTACGGAAACTTCCGCCTTACTGTACTCGCTAACAAAACTTCCTCGTTTTGAGAGAGAAGGACAAACACGTTTCTGGAAGGACGCTATCTAGGACACAAAAAGCGTACTTCATAATCGAAGCACCGTTTGTCTGATTGGTCACTGTTTAGACAAACAAACCCATTTCTTGGATCGTAGCGGAGGAAAGTCTCCCCAGTCCGAGCAGCCTCACGACGATCGCTTTTACGGCGTGCTTCAATACGAGTTGGGTTAGAACACACGCGATTACCGAAACCGTTTCGATGTTCCCAATCTCCACTACCACTCGGATTGTCTCTGTCAAACCAGTCAGTCCATACTTCGTAAGGACACAAAAAGCGTACTTCATAATCGTAGCACCGTTTGTCTGATTGGTCTCTGTTTAGACAAACAAACCCCTTTCTTGGGTCGTAGCGGAGGAAAGTCTCCCCAGTCCGAGCGGCCTCACCACGATCGCTTTTGCGGCGTGCTTCAATACGAGTTG
>QNER01000631.1 GCA_003646175.1 Candidatus Parabeggiatoa sp. nov. 1 | reverse complement strand
CAACAAATTTAGAAATTTACCAGCGATAGGCATGAAAGAGATGGCATATAAAGTGCTTGGTGGTTATAGAGATCTGGGTATTTATGCCTCAAATCCAGACGTTTTAGTTTCAAATTTAATTCACAATTCATAAGGAAATTTTTTATATGAAAAACAGTGCCTTGCTTGTTTTTCTACTTTTCTTTTCGAGTTTGAGTTTTGGCCAAGGAATAATTACGCAGTTCTCTAATTTGCCTAAAACAGAGCAAGAAAAGATAGTAGAAGAGAATTTTAAGGTTTTGCATGCCTTAGTCAAAGAGTTAGAATCAACCGTTGCTCGTATTGAGGAAAACAAAGCCGAAATCAAGAAGCTTCAGAAACAAATAAATCCTCAACACGATCTATGTTTAGCTTTATTTTTGATAGAAGCAGAATTGAAGAGTATGAGACCGCAATTGTCTAAAATGCCTGAGGGTAGCCCTGAACACAAGAAGTTTAACCAAAATATTCTTTATTACCAGGAAGTGTATAACTTGGAAATTGAAAAAACCTCTTGTGAACCACAGGAACCTATAGCCAAAGACAAGCTGCAACCCCAAGAAGCAATCCACCATTGAGGAAAAAAATTGTGGTTGCCCAGAAAAGCCCCTGGGGGGTATCAGTAGGGTAACAAAAGTATTTTAACCGCACGGGTTCTGGTACAACAAATTTTAATAGGGATTTTTGAGTTAACACAGAAAACCCTAATTCTGCCTTGGGGGGAACAAAACGTTAAAATACTTTTGTGTACCTATTATCTCACTAATACTGAAAAAATATTCGGCTTATTTTTTATCGGACACTTACAACAAACCAAAATGGGGTGTTAATATGTTGTTATTTAGGTTGTTATTTGTATTTTTTGTTTTGTTTTTTGGTGTGCAGGCATCGTATGCCGATGTTTGCTACACACAAAACATAACAACTTTAGATGAAGTTCGCCAAGCACAGGAATGCCTTGAGCGTGAAATTCGAGAAAGTATAGACATAGCTCGAAGATATGAAAGGTATACTGAAGATGTTGTGAGTGAATTGAAGAGTTACAGTATGCTGAGGGCTAAATGTAAGAAATATGATATTCTGCTGAGTCATCGAAGTTATCGCTATTCCCACAGCTTAGAAAGACAGCGCGACAGATATTGTGAGTTGGCAGAAAGCTCAAAGATTGAATTGAGGAAAGTGGAAAGGAGAGACGCTGTCTTGGGGGCTTTGTACAGTAAATTTAAATTGCAAATTATGCAATTACAAAATGAACTTGAGCTTGTTGAATTAGAATATCGTTACAACATTAGGGGTCAATAATGGTGTTTAAAGTGATTTGTTTGTTGGTTTCGGCGTTGCTCGTTTTGGTAAGTTGCGTCCCTACCAACAGCAACATTGTTTCTACAGGTGGCGGCACTGCGGATGTGAGTTGCACTAAGCTTATAAATCTATACAACGAGCCTGATTATTATACTTACACTTTAAAAGGTCCTAAAGCCTATGAAAAGCCAATTAAATTGGCATTTTTAAAAGAGCAGGGGCTTTTATTTTCTCAAGTATTGATGAATACAACTAAAGTTGATTTCAAATACATTGATCAATTTTGTATTGAGTTAGACACTATATTGAAAAACGAAAATATAGTAAAAAAACAACAGGAATTAAGTTATTTCAGAAAGAAGCTAAGAGCTAGTTATAATCAAAAATTGAGCAAATCAGAAATCAGGTACCGCACCATTGAGGGGTGTGACAAATTTGCTTCACGTTATGTGAAATCAATATTAGCCATGACAGTTGATACTTATCGTTCTCATACAGTAGAAAAAAACCAGTACTTGAGGTGTATAGATATACATGAAAAACGGGGGAAATGATGTATGGATAAAACCAAAACCAGCGCGTTGATTTTGTGTTTCTGTTTCTTAATAAACGCACTGGGGTGTACTAGTTTGTCTAAAACAAGCACCGTTCTAGAACGTGATATGAGGAAGAAAGGTTATGAAGATTGTATAACGGTTGGGGGCAGGCCCAAGGATTGTTATGAGGAGTGGTATGGGTGATTTTTTTTTGTGTAACTGACTGCCCCCGGATCAACAACCCCAAATACACAAGCACACATGAAAACAGGAGTGGAACATCTGGGTAGAGCCAAAATTAGCACACTGTTCCGATGTTTATTATTGTGTTTCTTGGTGGGGGTGTCGGGGTGTTTCGGTTCACCCCTGACATGCACGGGGCACGGGGAGATGGACCCAGAAATGAGAATTCAAGCTTATGAGAATTGTCTGGTGCTTGAGGGCGAGGATTGTTATGAAAAGTGGTTAGAGCAACCCGCCGCCGTGCAGTAGGTATACCAAAAAAATTCAACTAGAGAGTTTGCTTAAATGACAAGAGAGTATTTGATCGCATGGATTAAAGTTTTGCCAATTAGTATGGTTTTTGTTTTTGGTTCTGCTTACCTTTTAAAAACATTAGATCAGATCGAAAGTCCAGAAACAGAGATAAAAGCGCCTAAGTATTTAACCATAGAGGATTTAAAAACAACATTGGGACATCAGTATTTTGCTTTATTAATAGATTGTCAGGAAAAATATGAAGCAGATGATGACAATTGGCAAAAAAAATGTGATCAAGATATTCTTGATAAACATAATAACATTCAAACCCAAAATGACATTGTTGTTGAAAGTAATATAACTGATAACAATATTTTAATTTATTTCATTTATTTTTTATTGGCTTTATCTCTTAACTTTCAAGTCACTTTATTTTGGAATATTAACAAATTTAACGAACTCGAAAAAATTCATTGTTTTTACATATCTGATTGGGCAATCAACTCCGCCCCAATATTAGGCGTTTTAGGAACAGTTATTTCATTTGCATTATTAGTGGGTTCTGCTCAAATTAATGATATTCAAGAAATATTTAAAGACTATTTTTTCGATGCTGCAATTACAACCGTTGTAGGTGGTTTTATCTACATAATAAATTTATTTTTGAATATCTTTATACAACCAAAAGCTAACGCCAAATAGCATGAAGATAGGTTCTTACCCACCAATTATTATATTTTTAGATTTATTATTTATTTTTCTTTTTTTATTTATTTTAAATACAAGTGGTAAGGTTGTTGAAATCATTTTGCCTGAAGAACGACTATTTGATAATGCAAAAATAATTTATTACGACGAAGAAAAAAAATCCTATTTCACGTTGGACAATAGTCCTTATGTTACCCATCGCCGTTATACTTACCTAGACGAATGCACTTATAATATACCTGAATGTAAAAAACACAAAAAGACGTTCATTGTTTATCCCGCTTTACTTCAAAAAGAAATATCAGATATAACGCTTCTTGCACTGAGTGACGGTGTGTGTAAAAAAATTAAATTTTTTATAAACCCAGATGGAAAGTTAGATTATAAAAAAATCTTAAATGATAATCAGTGCCTAAAAAAAATACAAGGTTATGAAAATTTATTAGGCATGTAAATAGTATCATGGGGTAAAGAGTTACAAAAAGGCGGAGCCCATGCCCATTTCAAAATGACAAAAAGGGAATCAATCCGTCAATCTGCTGTACTTCCTTTGATTTGCGCCCGTTGCAAACGATCAATCTATTTACACGCCTCATCCAAAGCCTTTCTTAAATCCGCATTCTCAAAACGCAGCCTTTCAACCAATTGTTGATGTTCAACGGCCGCCTCATCAAACTTCAGCTTCCCTTTAAATTCCGAATCCAAATGTTGATTGGGTACGTTTTCTAATGCCCTTTGTACATCTGCTATTTCAGTCTGCTGTGCTTTTAACTTAAGCAACGCTTCGGCTAAAGATTGGGGCAATCGGATCGCCTGACTCCCAACCCCCTTTTCTGCCCCCGCCCAGCCTTCACACATCCGGCCGATCTTCTCGCGATAACCGCCACTTATGGCCAAGCCAACAAAATTTCCTCCGATTCAAACTTTTCCCTATTGCAAGTTAATTGATTTTTTGATTTAATAGTTATTTAAAATTCCAACCCAGTTTTTCCACTTGAACTTAAAGGGGGATACTTGGGTTTTTGACTTTTTTTTGGGGAGAACAATATGGAAAGATTAAAAGAATATTCTGTTTCAATTATGGGATTAAAAGTGGAAGGCCTTTCGACAGAAAATACTGATAATGTCCGTCAAGCACTGATCATTTTATTGAAAAATAATCCGCAAATTTTTGAACAGAAAAAATCGCCGACTGAAGTCCTTCAGGCACTTGATTTTAATTGATCGAAGACAATCGCGACAACAGATAACCTAACTTGATATTTTCCTCGTTCCCAATGTCTTCAAAGGTAAAATCACATAAACAACAAGCGTAGGATGAATAGAGCTTTGCTACCCGAAGGAAAGCTTCACTAAACCCATCATAATCCCAAAAGCCCCAAGGCACTTAAGCCAAGGGGCTTTTTTTTTGCTGTTAGGGGAAATTATTGTCTCATTGAAAAATCCAAGTTGTTCCCGCGCTGAGTATATCCCTTCCAATGAACCCAGTATCCAATAAAGTGTTGAATTAGCCCAGCCGACACTGGCAGTGGGTGGACAGAAGAAAAATACAGTTGCCATTGGCTGGAAAAACCGCGTTGTCATTTCAGCCCCTATCGGTGATTTAGGTTCGCCACGTAGCCAAGCTGTTGGAGGCAGAGGGTTTTAAGGTTTTTATGGGGAGCAAGTTGCCAGCTAATGATGCTGCGCTTAGTTTTGGGCAAATGATAGAGGTGGCGACTTCTAACACGGATTTCCAGGAAGTACTAATTGATGGATGTTACGGATTGGGATTGTGATTAGATAGTACAACGCATTGAAGGATGTTACGGATTGTTATTAGATAGTACAACGCATTGAAGGATGTTACGGATTGTTATTAAATAGTACAACGCATTGAAGGATGTTACGGATTGTTATTAGATAGTACAACGCATTGAAGGATGTTACGGATTGTTATTTAGATAGTAAACGGATTGACTTCTTTCTTGAATTGTGATTTATAAGAAAAAAATCAGAAAAATCCAGAATGTACTAAGGAACGTGCATGAAACAACTTAGTCAACTTGGGGCAACCACAAGGGATTGCCCCTACAAATCATCAAGTTACGTAGGGGCAATCCTTTATGGTTGCCCCAATTATTTCATGCACGTTCCT
>QNER01000630.1 GCA_003646175.1 Candidatus Parabeggiatoa sp. nov. 1 | reverse complement strand
TAAATTAGCGGCAGTTGATAAGCACCTGAGCAAAAATCTTTTTGTGTGTATGCTTTATTTTTCAAATACAACTGATGTGTGTGCAAATGTTCTTTGTGATCATCATCAATAATATTAGGGAGGATTTATATAATCTAAAACAAATCAAATGGGCAAGATTCATTTGAGAGGTTTAACTTTTCCGCAGGATTTTATGAAAGTCGCTTTTCTGTTGGCAAATCCTGATGAAACGCGGTTCTTTGATCTAAAACCGTTGATTAACAGCTTGGATTGGAATAAAAATGTAGGTAGTGGTTGTGTGGTGTTTTAAGGGCGCGGGGCTTTGGAATGCGCTGCACTACCCGTTTAGTAAGTTGTTTGATTGCGGTGCGTTGCGCGGCAATTTTGATGAAATCTTAGTTTCGACTTCATTCATTCTAACTAACGGAGGGACATATATTAATGGCACTGACTTAAGTAGTGCCCATCCAGAAACGCCTACAATTGTCTGAATCAGAATTTTCAGAATTATAAAATCTTTATACCGAGTTAACCTAAGTAATTGATTGTAATTAAAATCCTATAATTCACAATTTAAAATAAATCAATAAGTTATATTTAATCGGTATAATGTCTAATACTTAACTTCGTAATTTTTCAAAAAGGATTCTGAACAGATGAAAGTTAAAATTTTTTTATGGCTTGTCATAGCTGTGGTTGCCACATTAAGTACACCTGTAGTGTGGGCGAAACTCGGCTTAGAGCGTACCACTATTGGAAACGAAGTGGGAACTTCTGCTAAGTGGTGGGTTACGGGGGTTGACGAAGTCATTTCAGTAACGTTGCATATACTGAACTTGGGTGATGGTGAAGAAGTGACAGAATTCCGAATTATAGGGAGTAGCACTCCTAAGAGAAATAAGGGAACTGACGCTCTTGTTAGCTACAAATTTGATAAAGCGGCTATTTACACTGTTTGGGTATCTTCCTCTAAAGAGGAAAGTAATAAAATCGTGCAAATAGTTGGTCCTGCTGCAAGCGATCTTGAAAAGTATGAAAGCAAGTTATTCACTGGATGCGACACCAAAAAAGTTTATGATGTGATTGTTGTTGACGGTACATCCGCTGGTATCGGTGCTGCTATTACTGCGGCGAGAGAAGGATTATCAACTTGCTTGCTTGAATCAACCAGTTTGTTGGGCGGAATGTTCACCAATGGTATTGGTAAAAGTGATTTAGGGTTGGATGGTTTTGCTGATTTAGATTCCAGATTATCTTATGGACTGTTTGATGAATTGAGAAAAAAGGCAACAGACAGTTTGTCTCAAGAAGAGATAGCAAAGATTGAAAAAGGGTATCTTCCCGATTACAAGGAAGTAGAAAAAAATGGGAATAGCAAAGCTAAAAATCAAGCTAAATCTCTTGCGGATAAACTAAAAGAGGGCTTTAAATATCGACCTTCTGTGGTTAGAAATGCTTTATACAAGCTTGTAGAGGATGCAGTTAAGACAAATGGTTTAGATGTTCAGTTAAACACGCCCTTTGATAAAGCAGAAAAAGATGGTGAAAATTTAAAAATCACCGCAAAAGGTGAAACATACGAAGCCTCTTATGTCATTGATGCAACCGATAGTGCTGATGTAGTTGCCTCTTTATTCAAAAAATTAGAAAAAAATTGTTGTGTTGTAGGAGATGAAGATGGCAAAGTACAAGCCTATAGTTATGTGATGACCATCCAAGATCACGGCAGTGCTGAAAAGAACTGGAGCTACATGGCGATTCCCCCCCATGATAAATGTGACCCAGAGAAATACACCAAAGTTTCCGTGATGGAGCTTTTTTCTGAAGTCAATAAAGATGGTGAACCTGTGAATCCTGGTATCGAATCTTATTGGACCCCTAATTCAGGAAATCTTGGTAAAGGTATTTATCAAGTAAAACATCACAAACTTTTAGGAGCAAACCCATGTCCTAAAGGGGATGAATTACATGATGAGAATGCTGAAATTGCCAATGCAAGCAATGATGCTGGACGTGTGGATGCTTTTGAACGTTATATAGATCATTCACTGTGCTTCTTGTACAGTATGCAGCGTCTTACAAGACGTGATGGTACGAAAGACGAAGGTATTGGGTTTACAAGTGAATATCCACTACGGGGAAATTTCCCTGCAAGGTTATATGTGCGAGAAGGTCGTCGTATTATAGCAAAAACGAAATTTGAAAAAGTGGATGCTGAGAAAAGTCCAAACACTCTTGAACGGCCTACACAAACCTCTAATAAGCTGAGACAAAGCATTGGTGTAGTGACCTATACTATGGATTCACACAGCACTGATCCTAATTCTGGGGAATGTCCACATGGAAACTTTTTAGATAACCTGCGACGTACAGGGCCAGGAGTGATTCCATTAGGCATTATGTTTCCTGAATCTTTGGATAATGTTCTGGTTCCTTTGGCAGTTTCTTCTAGCCATGAAGGATATAGTACCTTGCGTATGGATCCCACTCGCATGAATATGGGAATGGCAGCAGCACTTGCCATAAAGGTTTCGATGGAAAAAGGTATTAAACCACCTGATTTATTGAAACCAGAATCATCCTTATACCTGTACGAGTTGCAAATAAGGTTAATCAAACGCGGTGGGAGAATATTCCTCTACAGTGATCCCGAACTTCACCCTAATACTGGAAACAGTCACAACGGTAAAGCGGATATAGCTACGCAATTTTTGGGTATCTGGGGAAATGAACCCAAAAGTAGTGATTATAGTTTTGGTGGCAAATTTGAAAATGCTATAACGGAGTTCAAGAACTTAGGACAAGAAAAGGTTCTAGCACCGTATATAGCAAAGCATGGAAAAGAAGAACAAATCAAAGAGGCATGGGAAAAGTTTTCAGATGCAATAGAACTTGACCCTGATGCTATAGAGGTCGTCCTTGAATTGTTTAATCTGAAGGTTATAGGCGGTAACCCTGACGGTACATTTGCGCCAAAACGCGAAGTCAACAGAGCAGAATTATCCAAAATGATCTATCTAACGGGCAAATTGGTTGGACGTTTTGAAGAACCTTCAAAAGAGTATTGTAATCGTAAGGATTTCAGTGATGTGAGATGTGAAGAAGATAAAGAATGGCCGATATGGTATACGCCCTTTATCTTAGAACTGGCTGCCAAAAAAGTGGTTAAAGGTTACTCTGATGGAACCTTTAAGCCTGGAAAGCCAATAAACTTTGCTGAAATGGCAAAAATGGTGACGTTAGGTATTGGACTCTTGAAAGAGAAAAACACGACAACGTCTAACGAAAAAACCACTGTTCAGCCTTTGTGGTTTATACCCTATGTTGACTGTGCTAAACAGGAGAAACTTCTTCCAGATGTATATGGAAACAGTGACATTCCAATCGGCACAAATGTTACCCGAGAACAAACGGCACAAATGATATATAACGCCTATAGGGTTAAGAAGGATAAGCCAAAAGGCTTTGTATGTCAGTGAGCTAACTCATACCAAAAGCTCTTCTAAGAAGTATTTAAGACTGCAATTTCCATGAAAACACCTTAAGTACTTCTTGGAAGGCAAATTGGTATAATTTGTGTTGCGAGGATTTCTATGAAATTATCAGCATATTTAAGCATACTGCCAGCAACCGCAGCATTCTTCCACTCAACAGGAAGCAACGCTGCTTGCATCGGCAACGATTACGAGCAACAAATGCCCTTACCAAACACATTTTTGCCGGTAGTCAACTTTGCCAATGCACCCACAACCATTCCCGCCAACCAAACCCTCTCTTTAACCGCAGAGGCTAAAGTTGATAGAGGCAAAGGCGGTAAGTCCTCTTTTTACTGGTGTGCGGACGGGGGCACTTTAGAAAAGGATCCCCGCTTTCCCAATTATGACTCCGTCAAATTTACTGCCCCGACATCAGTCGGGCAACCGGTTAAAATCGCTGTTCAAGTGGGCGATGGGCTTGGTTATATAGATACTCAAGTTATCTCTGTTAACGTAACCAATCCAAGCACAAACACCTGCACGGCTAAGTTAGTCTATGATAACCAAGTAGCCACTTATCCAGCCGATACCGTGTTAGCCGGGACAGTTGTCACTCAAAAATGGCGGCTAAAAAATGCGTCCAATTGCGAGGCCAATGGTTATCAATTAGCCGTTTACTCCGATAATGCCACCCATGATGGCAGTCCGTACCATTACCAAGAAAATAGTCTCACTCAAGACTCATTTTCTATACCCCAGTCTGAGCGCGACTATGTCACTGCTGTGTTTTACGCGCCTGAGGAGCCAGGCATTTATCAACTCTACTTTGATATTGTTGCCAATGGCAAGCCATTAACGCCCCTTCCCGACGGCCGATTGTTTAGCGAATTTGAAGTGATCGCGGACGATGATAATACCACACCATCGATATTCGGTGCGGTGAGAGCCTTTATTTGGCCCAAAGAAGCCAGAACGGACGGCGCACAGTGGCGGGTTGCTGGTTTTGGTAACTGGCATAAAAATGCGGAACAGGAAAGTGGCTATACGGTGAGGGACTATACCTTTGAATGTAAAGATATTTTTGGATGGGCGGCCCCTACGCCTGCTACGATCAGTATTTTGCCGGGTAAAACCATCACGGCTAGTTGTGATTATCGGAAATCGAACCCAATCGCCGGCCCCGCGGGTGAATTAACGGTCACCTATAACAAGGATACGTCTAAATTCGACTTGGACTATAATGTCAATGGTCATACTGATTATATGACCATTGAATACGCGTTCAATGGTGCAAGTCATTGGACAACGGCCTTTAACAAGTCCATTCAGACGTTCAGAAAAGCTAAGCGACCGGTGGCAATTAACGGTTCTGATGATGTGAATGTGATGTATTTCCGGCTTCAGGCCACTAACACGTCAACCAATGAAACCTTCACCAGTGACATCATCACCGTCAACTATGATTCTGAGCCGACTGTGATCGTGGATTTCCCCGCTACGCCTGAATTATTTAGTTTGGGTAGTGGTGAAACCTCTTTAAAAGAGGTGAAACTCAATTGGCCCAAGATTGTCGATTCCAAATATCGAGACAATGTGGATTATTACGAAGTCCGATATGCGAAAAATAGCCGTTTTGCCAATGCCAGCACATTAAATATTGGTAATCCGGCAACGGGCTCTAATATTTATGAAGCCATCAGTTACAAGGTG
>QNER01000629.1 GCA_003646175.1 Candidatus Parabeggiatoa sp. nov. 1 | reverse complement strand
CCCTTTGAGGGATAGTATCTGTCAAACGACTCAAACAGATCAAACAGATACTATTCCTTTGAGGGATAGCATCTGTCAAACGACTCAAACAGATCAAACAGATACTATCCCTTTGAGGGATAGTATCTGTCAAACGACTCAAACGACTCAAACAGATACTATCCCTTTGAGGGATAGCATCTGTCAGATGTCGTTTCGTGATGCCCATGCCCAGCTTATCACTAATGCAATGTATAACAATGATTTATTGTTATTTCTCACTGGACATCCAGGCATAGGTAAAACCACGGCGATTGTTGAGTATATTCTTAAACCTGAAATATTGTCTGAGGGTGTCTTGTTTTTCTATTTCAGCCCGCGCACTCAAGTCAACTACGATATTATTGAAAAGTTTAGCCGATTTGAAAATGGCAAACGTGTGGTTAAAGATGACAGCATGGTATGTATTTATTCCAATAGTACTTTGATTAGCAATTTTGAAGGGCAGCCGGTGATTAAATATGCGTCTAATACGCCGTTGCCTAGTGCATTGAAAATGCCGGCAGCGGTGGGGGGCAAGCAAAGTGTTTTAAACTTGATTGCTGATGAACAGGAAGTTCAATTTCGTCAATCACGCTACAGTCATACCCAGTCAAGCAGCGATAATAAAATAGACTACAGCCGTCATATTATTTCAGGTGTATTAAAAACGGTTTGCTCAGCCATTTGCACATTGCGTCAAGCTCACTGTGCCAATAATCGCTTGCCCAAAAATATTGTCGCCACCGCAACAGTGCAATCGTTAAAAAAGACGGAGACAAATACCACCGCTGAACATTTAAAGAAAATCTTTGCTGATGCTGCCCAAGATAAACAATTGAAAAACTTTGCTGACGTAAAATTGGCACAAATTGCTAAGACAACTCGGCATCTCATTTTCATGGTGGATGAAGTCATTGGTGACAGCGGTGGGGCAGCGTTGCTGCATGAATTGGTGAAAATGTCTAAACGATTGAAGTTGGACAACCATTTCAAGTTAAAAATCATCGCCTCGGATGCGTCTATCGCCGGCAAAGATGTGATTAAACAACATTTGTCCAAACATGAGCCTAGCCCAGCGAAGATTTTATATCGGCAAGTCGATAAACACCTCGATGCCAAACCGCTGTCTATTCAGCAAGATAAAGTGAAAATTGGGTTTTCCAAAAAGGATGCCACCATTATCAACGCCAATACTTTTCCTGCCCGTGAATTGGTTTTGGGTTATAAAGTGAATGTTGAAATGGCAGCCATTGAGAGTAATGGTATCGCCAAAGGCGAGAGTATCACCCAAAGTCAAGCTTGGATGCTACAGGATATTTTCAAGTTGTTGTCCAATAAATCCAGAAATGGGCAAATTATCGTCTATATCCAGAATATTAAGCATCTCAATCAGTTGATTAATGCACTCAAAGAGAAAGCCTCGGCTTTACCAGCGGGTTCTTTTGAGAAGTTTCAGGATTATCTCGAAATCCATTCCAGTATTTCAGATGAGGAACGCCAAAAGATTCATGCGCATAAAAAAGTGGTTAAAGTCATTTTTATGACTTCTTCGGCGAGTCGCGGGATTACCTTTGCAGGCGTGAGAACTATTCTTATTGAAGTGCCCAAGTTTCAGGTTGAAAACAATTTAATGGAAATTGTTCAAACCGTTTATCGAGGGCGTGGTGGAGAAACGGCAGCGGAAAGGGCTTTGGAAAAACAAACACGCTGGCTAACTTTTTATTTGCACGATGTTATCCGTTATGCTGACTGGGCGCAACGAGAAGAACGTTATCAGCGGGGGATAACCGGATTAATGAATATGATTTTGTTGGTGCGGGCTGCACTCAAAACGCGTTTTGCCGGCTATGGCGATATAGGGCGTAAAAGTGATCTCCGCATTATTCCAGTGGGTGGTAAACAGGTTGAGTCTTTTGGCGATTCTCTGTTGACGGCGGTGGCACGTTTGTTGACGGAACTGCGGCGAGAAAACCGCCGCAATCTTGATAATGCCAAAGCTGGGCAGGCGGATTATGACAATTCATTGGTTAAGCTGCGGGCGGATGTTAGAACGATTTTTGTCCGCACTCAGACGCGGGTGGCTAATGAAACCCTCAAAAAAGTCAATACCTATTATGAAAGTTTTGCCCAACGTGCCCAAAAAAGTTTGTATGATCTGCTGACATACGACTTTGAGCCTGAGTATTATATCGACGGTGATATTTTTACGGTACCAATAGCGGGTAGTGAAGAGCGCGTTAATATTCCCAGGGATATGTTAAACGCGGCTAAAGCAGAACGGTTGGTGGAAAGAATGCAGGGGCACGCGACGGATTCTAAATACACCAACAACCTCAGAACCGCACTGACTAAAATGGCAAAAGAAATCGAAAACATGCAACAAGCC
Source organism: Candidatus Parabeggiatoa sp. nov. 1 (assembly GCA_003646175.1). GTDB lineage: Bacteria > Pseudomonadota > Gammaproteobacteria > Beggiatoales > Beggiatoaceae > Parabeggiatoa. The sequence goes on along the minus strand of QNER01000629.1, from coordinate 2,781 downwards.
AGTGAGGATACCAGTAAGAGTCAGGATGTTTATAGCCAAAATACCAGTGGTGGGCAATATCTTTCCATACCATTGCCGGTGTTTTTTAAACCCGATATATTTAACGCGTATTTTCGTCTGGGTTCAGAAACAATGATTTATGAAGCTGAGACGATGGAGCGGGATAGTTTTCGTGATGTGCTGGGTGAGTATTTATATTTGCTCTATCAACTGAATGATAAATTGCCATTAGATGGAGGTTATGAGACATTTCCGTTTTTATTGTTTCGCTGTGAAAATTTAACCACCATCAGACAACAGCGTTTTGATAGACGATATTTGTTTTCGTCTACCGCTTTTAATCTGATTAATTTAGTTTTGTCGCAAGATAGTACAGCGGATTGACGGATTGTTCGGATTTTGATGACAATTCGTTTATTTCGCCAATTCGTTGTACTCGTATTTAGTACAGCTAATTCAGCAACGCAGCAAGCGTTTCCATAGTTTTTCATAAAAATAATCTATGCACAGGATAAAAATTATAACAGATTTATTTTAAAGCTATTTCGTGATGCTATCGCTTTTTATTGCGATAGTATCACTTTTGCGATTCAATCATCTCTTCTCGTGCCAAAATAATGAGTAACTGATGTGACGCAACAATATTGATACAATAACCAATGTTATTTTTTGAGTGAGACTATCGCCAAAAAAGCGATAGCATCACGGCTTGAACACGTTTTTGTCCTGGATTCACAATCATCTCTTCTCGTGCCAAAATAATGAGTAACTGATGTGACGCAACAATATTGATACAATAACCAATGTTATTTTTTGAGTGATACTATCGCCAAAAAAGCGATAGCATCACGGCTTGAACACTTTTTTGTCCTGTGCATTGAAAAATAATTTCACAAACCATAACGGATAGCATCCCTTCAAGGAATACTATCCGTGAAGTTATAGTATTGGAAATGAAAATTGAATCTATACGACTGAAAAATTTCAAGGCTTTTAAAGATACCTTGATGAGCGATATTCCTAGATTGTGCGTTATTGTGGGTGCCAATGGCGTTGGAAAATCGACGTTTTTTGAAGTGTTTGGCTTTCTTAAAGATGCTTTGGCAGACAATGTCTCTAAAGCATTAAACAAACGGGGCGGGTTTCGTGAAGTCAAAAGCAGAGATTCTGACGGGGCTATCGAAATTGAAATTCAATTCCGCGAAGCAGCCTCCAAACCACTTGTCACCTATTTTCTTGCCATTGAGGAAAATAAAAAGGGTACACCAATTATTAAACGGGAAACTTTAACTTTAAAATATGGTTCGGGCTGCAACAGTCAACCTTGGTATTTTCTTGATTTTGCGCGAGGTAACGGATTTGCGGTGACGAATGAACTTGAGCATGTTGAACATAAGACTGCGCTTCAAAGGGAAGCGCAGACGCTGGCACGCCCTGATATTCTTGCCATCAAGGGATTAGCGCAGTTTCAGAAATTTCCGGTGATGATGAAATTGGGTTCGTTGATTGAACAGTGGCATATTTCTGATTTTCATAGCAACCGCGCGAGACAGGTTCAAGAAGAGGGATACGCTGAACATTTATCCAGTGAAGGTGAAAACTTGTCTTTGGTGACTCGATTTTTATATGAACGACACCCAACTATTTTTAATGAGATTTTAGAAAGGCTTAAACAGCGTGTCCCTGGCATTAACTCGGCGGCGGCTAAAATCACCGAGGAAGGGCGGGTTTTATTGAAATTTCAGGAAGGCAATTTTAAAGATCCTTTTTTGGCACGGTATGTTTCTGACGGTACTCTCAAAATGTTTGCCTATTTAGTTTTGCTCTATGATCCTTCACCACACCCCTTATTATGTGTTGAAGAGCCGGAAAATCAACTTTATATCAAATTGTTATGGGAGCTTGCTGAAGAATTCAGAATATGTGCCAATCGCGGTGGACAAGTTTTTATTTCGACACATTCCCCCGATTTTCTCAATGCGCTTGAGTTAGATGAAGTATTCTGGCTTATAAAAAAACAGGGGTACACAACGATCAAGCGGGCAAGGGATGATAAACAGATTGCAGCCTTTATGGCTGAAGGCGATCAAATGGGGTATTTGTGGAAACAAGGTTTTTTTGAAGGGGTTGCTCTTCAATGAAACACCGCACCCTTCATTTATTCTGAAAAGGGCAACCACAAGGGATTGCCCATCGAAGCTGAAGTTTTTGTGCATAAAAACTTTAGCCCCGATTACAATCAATATATAATGGGCATGTAGGTGGGGTGTTAAATCTGACATGGTTTTGCTCCGTTTTTTCACCTACTTTTGTTCCATTTTAAATCTCACAGTAACTCGATATTTGAAATCCGATTTTTCACTTCAATCGGATTTATTTAATCTCACGGTGAGAAATCCGATTTTTCCCAAAAATCGGATTTCTAGGAGTCTGTCTGACTTAAACGATAAATAATGGTTTTTACAATAAATTTAATTTAGGGCATTTGATAAATAATTAAATAATTTATAAATAAATCACTTAACTCAACAAGTCAGACAAACTCCTAGGAAAGTTTTTTATTTTGAACTGCTCAAAGAAATCCGATTTTTCCAAAAAATCTGATTTATAGGAATGTTAAAAGATTTATGTGTACCTACTTACAGCAGTTAATTCGTTTATCCCCGTAATTAGTTGTACTTACTTTTTTAAGAGGTAATAGATAATGCTGGAAACCACACCAGTCGATAATCGAACGTGGTGGGATCAATTGGATATTCATTGGCAAGAAGTTTTTCAGAT
>QNER01000628.1 GCA_003646175.1 Candidatus Parabeggiatoa sp. nov. 1 | reverse complement strand
TTTAGAGGCCACTGCCCCTGTAACGGCCGCGTCTATATCCGCATCATCAAACACAATAAATGGCGCGTTACCGCCTAATTCTAAAGAGATTTTTTTCACAGTCGCCGCGCATTGTTCCATCAACAACTTACCGATGGCGGTTGAACCGGTAAAAGACAATTTACGCACCAACGGATTTGCCGTTAATTCCGCACCAATGGCATTGGGCATCCCAGTCACAATATTAATCACACCGTTGGGGAAACCTGCCTGTTCCGCCAATTCCGCCAACGCCAGTGCCGAAAACGGCGTACTTTCCGCCGGCTTAATCACCACCGGACAGCCAACCGCCAAAGCCGGCGCACATTTACGAGTAATCATAGCAATCGGGAAATTCCAAGGCGTAATCGCTGCAACGACACCGATGGGTTGCTTAATCACCACAATACGCTGCCCCGACTTAGGTTCCGGGATAACATCACCATAAACCCGCTTCGCCTCCTCGGCAAACCATTCAATAAATGATGCGCCATAAGCCACTTCGAGCCGAGATTCTGCCAACGGTTTACCTTGCTCGGCCGTCACCAACACAGCCAAATCTTGCTGATTGGCCATAATCAAATCGAACCACCGACGCATAATGGCAGCACGTTCCTTTGCCGTTTTGCTACGCCATTCTGGCCAAGCAGCCTGGGCCGCAGCGATAGCTTCACGCGTCTCGGCTTCTCCCATGTTGGGTACCGTCCCAAGCACAGTCTGATCGGCGGGATTAGTGACATCAAGCACCGCCTGTTGATGGGCATCTACCCAAGAGCCGTTAATATAGGCTTGTTGGTGAAATAAACGGGGGTTAGTTAATTGCATAACAATTTCCAGAAAAAATTAACCATTGCTGGTTTCTTCGTTTGCAGGTAATACCAACTCTAATACCAAGGCATAATATAATAACCATTAGCATAAGCGGAATCATCATCAAAATGAATAGGTAACGCTTTGTAAAATAATTTTAGGCAGTATTTTCAGTAAGTTAAGTCCCTATATTGAATTGTATGGTAAATTTATAGAGGCACAAATTGTAACCACGGATGTATGGGTTCTGGCTGTACGTTCCCACGCACCGAACTTGGGATAGAATCGTTTTCTGAATAACTGGACTCTTGTCTATATTGGTAACTTCATTGGTAGCATTTTTCTGGTTTGGATGATGTTTACCAGTGATATTTGGTCAGGGCATGGCAACCAGATAGGTGCCCACGCGGTAGCTATCGCGTATAAAAAAGCCCAACTATCCCTAAAAAACATTGATTGACAGTGTCAAAAAATCATAAATCAATCGAGTCTGACCCCATTGATTATACATTGATTTCATACCCATTAATTCAGTAACCATTGCGGTTCTCTTTCGTGTTTTTCCAACCCTTTTTTTAAAAGCCCGTAGTCTTGGGTTTGGTTAAATTGCTGAAGCATCTTGATCAACTGTAGGTTGCCCACCTTTTCAAAGTGTCCACCTTTTATGGCAAGCCCTTCATCATAAAGGCCCACATAGACGGTGAGGCGAGTGTTTTCCGCGGCAAGTATCGCCTTTGGAACAAGGCTCAAACTTGCGAGCGAGTATTGGTTGTTCTCAAATGCTTCCATAAGTTCCGTCCCAGTAGACACATAAGTCATATTGAGATGGAGGTTTATTTTTAGGTTGTATCTCTCGGAAATGGAATCAAGATACACCACGGCATTGACAATATCGGCGACGGCTTCCTCGTCGGACATATCAGGAATGGGTTTGAGCATAAAATAGGTTTTCAATTGATAATCGAAACGGGCAACCTTGGCGGCAAAATGCTCAAATGTTTTATTGGAAAGCCCCTTTTTGTAAATCCGGTTTCTGATTTTATTGTTAAAGACTTCTACCCCTACGGCAAGCTCTAGGGCTATGGTTTGCTCCCCAGCCTTTAATGCTCGTTCAATAGACTCAAATTCCGATACTTGGGCATACTCAGCCCGCGTTTCGAGGGTCAGCAATGACACATTTGGACAATGATATTTCATTTTGCTGATGAAATATAAAAGAGCCTGTTTGGGGAAAGTTGCTTCGTCAAGTACAGAACCATTATTCGACACAATTATCTTCTTTAACTTTAGCTTCTGTTCACTATCAAGAATCGACTCAAATACATGATCAACTTGTTGCATAATTAACTGACTATCGATATGACTTTCGCTGCCAGACAAATGCAAACTGCATCCGAAGCATTGACTCCAACGGCATTTCTGTGTATAAAAAACCACAAAAAGCAGGAAACCTTCATGGGAATGCTGGAACCAATAATCTAGAGGCACAGCTGGGTTGTGAGGCGTATTCTTTTCGGTAGTATCCCAAAAGGTAAAATTATTGTTTTGCTCTGTCATCGTATTTATCCATTAATTAACTTAAGCATCAGAGTTCTTAGGAATGCGCATGAAATAATTTCTAAAATATTGGTTCAAACCTGACAGGTTTCTAAAACCTATTAAGTTGCATATTTTATTACATGCTCATTAGAGTTGTCCGAAAATAATAAAACAAGGGTTTTGTTAGCGGAAGGTAGATGCCCCTGGCTATATTAATGTCGCACCTTTGGTGCTTTTCTATTAGCCCCTTCGGTGCGTATTATTAAAGCCTCCAGGGGCGATGCCCCTGGCTATATTAATGTCGCACCTTTGGTGCTTTTCTATTAGCCCCTTCGGTGCGTATTATTAAAGCCTCCAGGGGCGATGCCCCTAGCTATATTAATGTCGCACCTTTGGTGCTTTTCTATTAGCCCCTTCGGTGCGTATTATTATTAAAGCCTCCAGGGGCGATGCCCCTGGCTATATTAATGTCGCACCTTTGGTGCTTTTCTATTAGCCCCTTCGGTGCGTATTATTAAAGCCAGGGGCAACGCCCCTGGCTTATTTACGGACAAGTCTATTTATTAATTAGGCAATTGCTGAACATCGTGCCGGTTTTGCAGTTGCAACTTTTCTTTTTCGCTAATTTGGCGCAAGGGCAACATGGCATTAATAACACCCAAACCAAGTCCACCTTGACTGAGCAGCAGGGCAACGATAATATCAATACGTAAAGTAAAAGCACCGATAATAGTAAGTGCACCGGGGACAATGTTGAACAACCAACTGTTATGTAAATTTTTATTCAGTTCTAGGGAAATATCCACTAATTCCGGCAGACGTTTGAGTGAAGCATCCATAAGAACGATTTGTGCTGTATCAGTGGCAACCGAAGTCGCACCGCTGAGGGAAATGGAAATATTGGCTTTTTTCATTGCAATGGTATCGTTCACACCGTCGCCAACAAAGCATACGCTACGCCCTTCTGCTTGCAGTTTTTCTACAATCTCGGCCTTATTCTGTGGCAAAACATCATAAAAATAATCATCCATGCCCAAAGTTTCTGCTAATTTTTGCGTTGGTTGGCGATGATCTCCAGAAACAATTGCAAAATGTTTCACTCCCAGCTTGCGCAAGCTGACTAGCAGATCACCAATTTCAGGACGTACCGCAGCGTACATTTCTAACACGCCTGCAAATCGGTTGTCAATGGCGAGCATAATCAAAGAATGCCCCGCATCGTGTGCGTACTGCATTTCCTCATCGAAGTTTTCTGGCAATGCAATGTTTTCTCTTTGCATGAAACGACGGCTACCAACTTGAATCAGTTTGCCGTGAATATACACGCTGACTCCATAACCAATCGTGTAATCTGCATCATCCACTTCAGGTAAGGTAACACCCATGGCTTTCGCACGGTTCAGAATCGCACGAGCAATCGGATGTGTCAGTTTACGTTCAGCCGCCGCTGCATAGGCTAAAATTTCATTCTCGCTGTAGCCTTCTTGATATACAAAAATACGCCCAACTTCGGGTTCTTCGCTAGTCAAGGTGCCGGTCTTATCAAACAGAAAAGTATCTATATTGGGTAAATCTTCCAGCACCCGCCCGTCTTTGACCAGAATACCTTTGTGTGAGGCGATGTTGAGATAATTCAGCGTACTCAGCGGTGCGACAATGCGGATGTTCTGGGCGATATGTCCATTCAGGATGACTACTGTGCCGATTGGTCCTAGCAGCGGCATACTAGCAAATGCCAACCCCAGCACTGGCAGATTCCAACTATCTGCCCACCGTTCTCCTTTGAGTTGGGAATCTGTTTTGAAGTCAATGGAATGGTTCAGAATGTTGGTAATTTTCGCTACCGTAGTATCGTTGCCAGAAGTGTTTACTTGAATATGGACACAGCCAGTCATCACTTGGGTAGATGCAAATACCGTATCACCTTCGGCTTTTTCTGCCGGTTGTGATTCGCCCGTCAGCGTATGTTGGTCGATTGCCGCAATGCCTTTGATTATTGTGCCGTCCACCGGAATCACATCGCCGGTGTTGACCACCACAATATCACCCTGAGTGACTTTTTCCAACGGGGTTTCTATTTCAGCCCCGTTTTTTAGCAGCCACACATGATTGGGCTGTTTGGCAAAAATATTAACTAAGCTTTGTTTAGAATTTTTTTCTGCATTGCTGATGACAAAATGTGCCGTGTGTACCAGTCCCACCGCAAACGAGGCGGTAGCGAGGCGTCCTAAGCCCAGTGTCATGAAATCGGCAATGCCATACAGCACATAACCATCGACTTTTTTCTTTTTCAGTAGGGAATTTTCGACCCGACGCAGATATGGGAACGCGGTATAGGTAAACACCAGCAGCATGGCCGGCAAAAACACGGGGTTAAAATGGCTCAGCCATGCCAATCCTACCGATAGCCCGCTTATTTTCATGTAATGCAGGTTTTTTTCGCGTTCGCCATCTTCGACGACCTGTTTGAGTTTTGTCTGGTTTTTTTTATGTTTGGCAACGACTTTACGGTGAGATTTTTCGTATAGCCTAACCCCTATATAGCTGGTAAAAACAAACTCTACACCAAATAAAAACATTACTATTATCCTTTAAACATTGTTGTAGATGTTCAGAAAAATAAATTTGTTAGAAACCAAGTTTCTTAAATAAACTTGAATTTTTTATGAAATTATTTATTTAATCTGAGAATCAAGGGGGCAGAGTCATTGATTTTCAATTCGACCAAACTTTCATGAGCACCGAGTAAAATACCTTCATTCAAGGCTATCCATTTGCCCCGGTATTCTTTGTAATGTTTATGAATCCAAGCCGTGTTTTTTA
>QNER01000627.1 GCA_003646175.1 Candidatus Parabeggiatoa sp. nov. 1 | reverse complement strand
TTCAAATCCTGTAAAAAATTATCCAGAATTTCATGGGCATAAAGCCAGTTAGGCAAACAGCCTAACAAAAGTAATAACCAGTATCGTTTCATAACCTCTACCTTTTTAAACAGGAACAGTACAAGGGAATCGGAAAAAAATGAATACCAGGCACCATCACAAGCTTTTTTTGTCATTTCGTTCAAAGCTCACGAAATATTTTAACAGACAATAAGAATTCCTCGGCTATAGCTTTTCAGTTATCAATTCGTCGCGAAAGTTTTTGCGCGCAAAAGTTTTTGCGTGGAAATCAGTTATCAAAATCTTGAGATTAAAATGTTCAGAGCCAACCGATTTATCTGACAAACTATAGAAACAAAAAGCGAGATACCTGATTTAATTTATAACGAGAAACGGATGCGAGAAATCTTAGACTTAATAATATTTCTCCCGTCATATAAATGACAAAATGTCGCTACTTAAAAAGATAGCCGCATCCTCACATTCTTTCCCCATTATCTTCGCTGCATTTATGTCGCTGCATTTTGATTTCCGATTCCCGATTCACAAATAAGCGAGCCGAATTACGCCGGTTTCCACTTAATATTGCAGCCAATACTAGGTGTTTGATTCGGATTCACCAGTTGCCCTGCGAGTATCGCGTCTAAAGCGGCGCGAATATCTTTACCCGTCACTGGGGCATCATTTTTGGGCCTCGCATCATCCAATTGTCCACGATAGGCACACTTTAAGTCTTGATCAAACACATAAAAATCGGGTGTGCATGCCGCTTGGTAGGCTTTGGCAACTTCTTGAGTCTCGTCAAACAAGTAAGGGAAAGGATAGCCCACTTGTTCCGCGGTTTCTTTCATCTTTTCCGGGGAATCATCGGGATAATTCTCAACATCATTGGAATTAATTGCAATGAAAGAAACGCCTTTAGGTTGGTAATCGTTGGCGAGTTTCACTAATTCCCCTTGTACATGTTTGACATAAGGACAGTGATTGCAAATAAACATAATCACCGTGGCCGTGTCAGATTTTAAGCCAGCAAGCGTCGCGGTTTCACCGGTGACGGGATTGAGCAGCGTAAAATCAGGGGCAACTGTGCCTATTGGCATCATAATAGATGGTGTTGCAGCCATTAATTATCCTCTTGGTTGGTCGTAATAGTGTAGACAAAACTTTGCTCACGTCGTCGTGTCGTCGTGTGGATTGCGCCCGGATGCTATCCCGCTCGATGGGATAGTATCCGTTTTAACAAAATCAATTTTTGTTTAATGAATCATACCATAACCGATTCACATTTTGTGACACAACATCAACATCACTATATAGAAATTTAATATGCTTATAAAATCGCAGCCCGCCACACACCGTTTATTGGCTATTTTTCCAATTATAACAGTCAGTTGTATTGGCTGCCTTAATCAAGCCGAGTCTGTACCACTTGACACGATTACGTTGCCACCCGGCTTTAGCATCAGCCTTTATGCCGATAATGTCCCCAATGCACGCTCAATGGTATTAGGAAATAAAGGGACATTATTTGTCAGCACTCGTTCTGCCGGTAAAGTCTATGCAGTGCAAGATTTAAACCATGATGGACGGGCGGACAAAGTCAGCGTATTGGCGAGCGGTTTGAATAGCCCAAACGGCGTGGCTTGGCGACAGGGCGCGTTATTTGTCGCGGAAATCAACCGCATATTGCGTTTTGACAATATTGAATCCCAACTCGATTCACCGCCACCCCCTGTTGTTGTCAATGACAGTTTGCCAAACGATCATCACCATGGCTGGAAATTTATCGCCTTTGGGCCTGATGACAAATTGTATTTACAAGTAGGTGCGCCATGCAACGTTTGCCAAAAAGATAATCCTTTATATGCCACCATTGATCGTATGAATCCTGATGGGAGTGGCTTGGAAATTTTTGCGCATGGTGTGCGTAACAGTGTCGGGTTTGACTGGCATCCACAGACGGGTGAATTATGGTTTACCGATAATGGGCGCGATTGGCTGGGGGATAAATTACCCGATGATGAACTCAACCGAGCCGCAACTCAAGGGCAACATTTTGGCTTTCCGTACTGTCATGCTGGTGACATCGCTGATCCCAAATTTGGGCATTTGCGGCATTGTCAAGCGTTTGAACCGCCCGCGCTGAAATTGGGCGCGCATGTTGCGGCCTTAGGGATGCGCTTTTACACCGGCAATCTATTTCCAGCCGCCTATAAAAACCAAATTTTCATTGCCCAACATGGCTCATGGAATAGCAGCGTACCCGTCGGCTATCGGGTTATGGCGGTCCAGTTGAATGGCAATAAAGTCGTTAACTATCAAATATTTGCTGAAGGATGGTTGCAAAACGGCCGTGCTTGGGGCCGTCCGGTGGATGTGTTGGTGATGCCAGATGGGGCGTTGTTGGTATCGGATGATAAGGCGGGGGTGATTTATCGGATTATTTGCACTGCTCAGTTTTAGCCAGCGTCCCTAGGAGTTTGTCGGACTTGTGGCGTTAAGTAATTGATTTATCAATAATTTACTAAACGGTTTCAAAATAGAATTTCTGAATTTCTATTGAAAACAATGATTTAGTGATTAAGTCCGACAGACTCCTAGTACCTTGTCAGTTTTCTACTGTCGGGTAGGGTGCGCAGGACGCACCCTACAAAACCAAATTGACAAGGTGCTAGTGTCCATCCAGAAAGGTGTCTGGTTGTTTCGTTCATTATGTAACTCGATGATCAAGTTTTTGATGTTATTTGGCTTTGCGACAATCGATTTTTGAGCGTTTGGATATGCAATTCATTGATTTTTAAGGAAATGAGTATTTTAGGTACAACATATTTTTGATTTAAAAATCAACGGTTTACAAAAAACTTGATCATCGAGTGTAAGGAATTTCTGAAACCCTTCAAAATTACCCCACATGAACGAAAATTGGCACGGATAGGGTTATTCTATTAAGTAACATAACGATTACGAATTAGGTATTTACAATCCTTCATTTTTAATTGATAAAAAAATAAAAATGTTTGCCATTTGCGTTTGGTTATGTTTCAACAATGCCTTCTTAATTTGACAACGTCACATTCCCCATATCACGTAGGGTGGCGAAATGAGTGACTCTAGCTGCCTGTCGGCGTTAACTAAGTCATTAGGTGACGGAGTCCAAACTTTAGTTTGGCTGGGTGTTAAAACTTAGCCAGTATCAAAGCCTTGTCCCCTACGCCATGGAGCGAATGTGAGATTGTCGAGTTAAATTCATGTTAAGGACTTTCAAAAACTTTCAAAGCTTAAGTTTTTTTGTGCATAAAATATTAATCTGACTAACCTTTTTTGTGCATAAAAAAACGTTAGCCTAGAACCAAGAAACCCAGTGATGCGATCGCTTTTCGCTGTTGATATCGGTATGGGTATTATTATTTATTAGGTCGTTTTTTGGGAGAACTTCAAACTTACTTTGATGAAATGGATAGTCCCCATAAAATAGAGGCGGATATTGAAACTTAATGACTCACAGAAATGAACGGTTTTTTGGGTCCAATAAATGAAAAATGTTCCGTATTCAGGAACTTGGCCTACATTGGTTTGTGGGGGCGACTAAACTATGGAGGAACTCAATGAAGAGAACCCTTATTTACTTTACACTGTTCATCTTAATCACCTTGATGAACAAAGCACACAGTGTCCTCTACGTCATCCATGACGAAGGACTCAATGACAGTGTGCTTTTTACGCTGGACGAGCCATACGATTTGGTCATCGTCAACCGTTACCCGGGCCACGATATTGAGGCACTGGCAGCGCATCCTCAAAATGAGGAACTACTCGTTGCGGCTTCTGGTGATAATACTGACAAGCCCGGCTATCTCTACCAAGTCAATCCCCAAACTGGAAAGTTGACTGAAATCGGTAACACCGGCTTTGCGGAAATTGAAGGCCTGTCCTTTAAGGCCGATGGGACCTTATGGGCTTGGGCAAAAGGCAAGGGTCTTATCAAAGTGGATATCCAAACCGGTGCCGGAAAATTGATCTTTCCCTCTAAAATCAAGATGGAAGATATCACTTGGAAGGATGATGAGGTGCTTTACCTTGCTCAAGGGACTGACCTTTGGAAATATGACGGGCAAGGGCTCGAACGTGCCTGTGATCTCTCTACTTACACTGAGGGAAAACACATCGAGGCCTTAGAAATGCTGGCCGACAATTCTTTGCTCGTGGGAATGCATGGTCAACCTACCCTGTTAAAACTCAGCGTCATGAGTTTAAATCCTTGTTTTATCTTGAATGGCCCTGATATTCCCACTGAACACAGTGACATAGAAGGGATTGCATACAGCAAGTTCAGACCGATCACGCTCTGGAAACCGGGTAGATGGCCTGATATTATCGAACCTGGAATGCCTACTGACGTGGTTTTTTCAGTTAGTGTCAGCGGCAGGGTTGACAATCTACCGCCATCATTATTCCTGGAAGAATTCACTCAGGGAATCCCCACCCAGATAGGGTTGCTTCATGATAATGGCACTGATGGAGACATGGCCGCAAATGATTTTGCCTATGGTGGCCAATTCTCTATCAAAAAAATGGAAGAAGGCGAATACTGTTACCGAGTCCGTCTGGGAGAAACTATTTCGGTCATGAGTTGCCTGTGGGTCGTCTCATTTCCAACAAGCCCCGTTTCTTCATCAAAGGAATCGGTTTTAGTTAAATTCACTGATGAGACCTCTGTTAGCAGAATGAAGGAAATCGTGTCTGCTGAAGGCGCAACCGTTTTAGGAACCATTCCGTCTCTAAACCTGTTGCAAATACCGGTTGAGGCTGGGACTCTGCAAAAGGTGGTGGCTCGGTTTGAAAAGTACCCTGAAGTCAAATCTGCTAGGCCAAACATTCTTTACCCAGAACCAGAACCGCTCGTCCCCATATTTCCTGAAGATCTAGGGCTGTCTGACCCCCAAAACTTACCCCAAGCAGTCAACTTTCCTAACGATCCAGAGTTCCTCAGACAAGACAGCTTGAAACAGATCAGAGCTAACGAAGCTTGGTATATTGCTAGAGGAAATATACCGGTTACTGTGATTGATACCGGTGTTGATGCCAACCACCCGGATTTGGCCGGGAAAGTCATGGAAGGGTGGAATTTTGAGGAGGATAATGAGAACACTGATGATGTAATATCTTACTGTGAAGTAGGAAAGAGGTGGGATGA
>QNER01000626.1 GCA_003646175.1 Candidatus Parabeggiatoa sp. nov. 1 | reverse complement strand
TTTGCCAAACCTTGAAGGTTTTTGAGGTTATCTCAGTTAGAAACCTTCAAGGTTTTTTCAACGCTTTACGGTTTTTGAGGTTATCTCAGTTAGAAACCTTCAAGGTTTTTTCAACGCTTTACGGTTTTTGAGGTTATCTCAGTTAGAAACCTTCAAGGTTTGCCAAACCTTGAAGGTTTTTGAGGTTAAAGTTTGTCGGTACGAAACCTTCAAGGTTTGCCAAACCTTGAAGGTTTTTGAGGTTAAAGTTTGTCGGTACGAAACCTTCAAGGTTTGCCAAACCTTGAAGGTTTTTGAAGTTATCTCAGTTAGAAACCTTCAAGGTTTTTTCAACGCTTTACGGTTTTGCCCGAAATATTTTTATGAACGTCTATACGCAAAAGTTTTTACACCGCAAAAACTTTTGCGTAGCTCTCATTTCAACATCATCTTGATCACTACAAATGATTAATGATTAATTCAAAAAAAAAGGCACCCTTCAAAAATATCAAGGGCAACCATAAAGGATTGCCCCTACATGCCTATTATATCTTGTAGGGGCAATCCCTTGTGGTTGCCCTTTTCAGGATAAATGAAGGGTGCCAAAAAAAAGATATTTTGTTTTAGCCTTTAAAGGGCACCGGTAATCTTTTGAGAAGATCACCAGTGACCTTTTGAGAAGATCACCAGTGACTTTTGAAAAGATTACCAGTGACTTATTGAAAAGATCACAAATAAGAAAGCCAGGGGCGTTGCCCTTGGCTTTAATAACACTTACCGAAGGGGCTAATATTTCCTATGTCTACTGGAACAGTCAAATTTTCGGTTTTTAATTTTGGTAGCGTTTAATTTTTGTCAATACATTGTGAAAAATACCCAACCGTTTTCCCCCCAATTTCCCCCCCCAAGCGTATTTTAAAACATCATAAGTATCAATAAGTTACCTAACACCAGCACTCCCCCAGATTGAACGCTCGTCATCCGTTTTCAGATAATCCATTGATTTACTTATCAATTATATTTTTTCAAAAATTATATTTTTCGCTAATTTACCCCAGAAATTCTATTTTTAAGGCCCCAAATTGGGCATTTTTGAAACGGATATGTTTATCAATAATTTACCTACCGCCTTTTCTAATGACAACGAGTGCATAGAGGAAAAGATTTTACAGAAGTCATAAGTTGATAGTACAGCGGATTTGGGGTATAAACAGATTTTTTAGTCAAAAACCTTCAAGGTTCAAAAACCTTCAAGGTTTGGCAACGCTTTACGGTTTGGCACACATACTTTAATACATAAATTACATCGCAAAAATCAACTGCTCCAAATAAACCTAAATCAATTCAGCCAAAGTGATATTGACGGGTACAGGAGTCCAAGATTTATCTTGGAAAACTTCCCAAACTAAAGTTTGGACTCCAATATGACTCCAATATGTCCAAACTTTAATTTGGACTCTGGTAACCTATAAATGCAAATTATAAAAACAACTTATCATACCAAAATAATTGTATTCTCTGCCGCTATTCTGGCTATTTCCGCCTTTTTACTTTCCGGCATTATTGGCGGGTTGCTTTATCAAACGGCCTTTGAAGAGAAACAAGAGGATTTGATGGAAACTGCGCAGAGTCAAGCGCGGCTTATTGAGGCTGTGGCCCGTTTTGATGCTAAATACAGCACACAAGACGTGGCCGGTGGCGCACCTGCGACCACGCTTGACCAGATTATTGACGCTCACAAGCATTACAACCGTTTTGGTGAAACGGGTGAATTTACCTTAGCTCGGCGTGAAGGTGACCAAATTGTATTTTTTTTGAGCCATCGCCATTTTGAACTGGGAAATCCGCAACCCGTGCCATGGTATTCACACCTAGCCGAACCTATGCGCCAAGCACTGCAAGGAAAATCGGGCACCCTTGTTGGTTTTGATTATCGGGGAGAAGTTGTGCTGGCCGCTTATGAGCCGGTGTCCGTCCTAAATCTGGGGATTGTCGCCAAGATCGACTTAGCCGAAATCCGCGCCCCCTTTATCCGCACTGGGCTGATTGCAATGGGGATTACTTGTTTAATTCTAGTGGTGGGGGTATTTGCTTTTATTCGTCTTGTCAATCCCATCATCATCCGAATGACTGAAAGTGAAACACGTCTGCAAGCGATTTTAGATAATGCACCTTTGACTATTTATTTGAAAGATATTGACGGCCGTTATTTGCTGACTAACAAACACTATCAAAGCGTGTTCCACTGCGATCCCACTGGTAAACGTAAAACCGATCACGATATTTTTCCAAAAACCAGTGCAGAGGCCTTTATTGCTAACGATAAAAAAGTTATCGACAGTAAATCGGTGCAAGAACTTGAAGAAGTCGTCCCACATAACGACGGATTACACACTTACATTGCTGTTAAGTTTCCACTGTATAATGCCAAAGGTGAAATTGACGCTGTTTGTGGTATAGCCACCGACATTACTGCTCGTAAGCAAGCAGAGGCTGCATTACAAGAAAATGAAGAACGATTTCGCATTTTATTTGAAGATGCGCCAGATGCTATTTTTCTGGCTGATCCTAAGTCAGGTAAAATTTTTGATGCTAATCCGGCTGCTTCACAATTACTGCTTAAACCCCGTGAAGAAATTATTGGTCTTCACCAATCACAATTACACCCCCCAAGAATGGCGGGATTGTCAAAGCAAGCATTTATTGAACATAGCCAATTGGCTCTTGACACTAAGAAAACGACACTTGTTGAACATACGGTGCTTCGTTCTGATGGGCATGATATCCCGGTTGAAATATTAGCGCATGTTATTTATATTCAGGGTAAACCGGTTGTTCAAAGTGTTTTTCGAGATATGAGTGAACGCAAACAAGCGGATGAAAAATTGCGACTGAGTGAAGAGCGGTTTCGTAAAATATTTGAAGACGGGCCAATTGGTATGGCTATCGTCGATTTAGAACATCAGCTTGTCAAAGTGAATGCCGCTTTTTGCCAAATGTTGGGATACACAGAACCAGAATTGGTTGGCACGACAATTGCAACTATTACCTATCCAGAAGACATGCCCAAAAATAGAGAACTCATAAAGCGAGCGATCAAGGGTGAAATATCGTCTTACCAAATGGAAAAACGATACATTAGGAAAGATGGACAATTGGTTTGGGTAAATTTAGCCGTTTCATTGTTTCATGATAAAAACGGAGAACTCCTTTATCTTCTAGCCAAAGTTGAAGATATTACAGCCAGCAAACAAACAGAAGAAGCGTTGCGAAACAGTGAAGAGTGCTATCGGCGTGTTATTGAAACCACCTCGGAAGGTTATTGGTTAATCAATCAGCAAGCGGATATAATTGAAGCAAATCAATCACTTTGCGACATGCTCGGTTATAATCAAGCAGAAATGTTGAGCAAAAAGCCTTTTGATTTGGTTGATGAAGAAAACTTGAAAATTTTTCACGCTCAAATTTCAAAAAGGGCTTCTACGCCGCATCGCAGTTATGAGATTACCTTAAAACATAAAAATGGCTGCAATGTTTTTACAAATTTTAGTGCCACGACGATTAACCATGAGAACGCCGCTTCAGTCATCAGTTTTGCTTTTGTGACTGATATTACCGAGCGCAAGCGGGCTGAGAAAACGCTTTTGGAGAAAACGGCCTTTATAGATAGCATACTCCGCTCATCTATCAATATGGCGATTACGGCCACTGACCTTGATTTTCGTATCACTTACTTTAATCCTATAGCCGAAAAAATATTTGGATACCAAGCTGAGGAAGTTATCGGTCAAAGTCTCATAGATATTCATACGAAAGAAAAGGTTGATCACGCCAGATTTGAGAGAGCCATAGAAATCGTCAAAAGAGAAGGAGAATACCGGTATAGCTTTAAACAAGAAAAACCAGGTAAAATTCGTTACCTTGAATCTCGAATATCCGGTATTCGGGATAAGAACAATAAGCTGGTCGGGTTTTTACGTGTCTCAAATGATGTCACTGAGCGCAAGTATGCAGAAAAAGCCTTGCAAGACAGCGAGGATCGGCTTCGCACAGTAGCCGATTTCACCTACAATTGGGAATACTGGATTGATCCGAATGGCAATCCTCTTTATATGTCACCCTCATGTGAACGTATTACCGGCTATTCCAAGGATGAATTCCAAAGAAACCCGAAATTACTGAGTGCTATTATTTATCCTGACGACTTTGCCACTTTCATACGCCTTCACAAAAACCGCGTTTTGGAAAATCACGAGCTATGTTTCACCGAATTTCGTATCATTACTCGTAGTGGTGAAGTTCGCTGGATTGCTCATGTCTGCCAACCCGTGTTCGGTAACGATGGACGTTGGCTCGGTAGACGTGCGAGTAATCGGGATATTACTGAGAGCAAAAAGGCCGAAAAAGCCCTACAAGATACCAATAGGTTTCTTGAAAAGATTATGAATAGTACCACAAATGCTATTTTTGTCCTTGATTTAGAAGAACAATTTATGACGATTAACCCAGCCGGTTCAAAGATGAGCGGATATGTCATTGACGAACTGATTGGACAACCTTTCTCTATCGTCTTTGCGCCTGACATTTTTCCTCAAATTAAGGAACTGTTCTTTAAAGCCGCCTTTTACGGTGAAGCGGTTTCTCAGTATGAAACGGAAATTATTCGTAAAGAGGGCGGGAAAGCGATTATTACTTTGAGTATCGCACCGATGTTGGAGGACGGAAAAATTGTCAGTGTGGTTGGAACGGCCGAAGATATTACTGAACGCAAGCAGGCTGAGGAGGCCTTCAAACACTCGCAACAAAGATATGAAAATCTGGTGCATTCTATTGATGGTGTGGTGTGGGAAGCAGATGCAAAGACCTTTCAGTTTACGTTTGTCAGTAAACAAGCCAAATCAGTTTTAGGTTATCCAATTGAAGATTGGCTTAATCACCCAACGTTTTGGGTTGATCACATTCATCCAGAAGACCAGGAGTGGGCACCGGCGTTTTGCCTAGAAGCCACGTTAAAAAAACAAGATCATGATTTTGAATACCGTATGATGACGGCTGATAACCAAACCATTTGGTTAAGAGTTCTGGTTTCCGTTATCGTTGAAAACGAACAACCCGTTAAATTATGCGGGGTTATGTTAGACATCACTCAATGGAAACAAGCCGAACAAGCACTTAAGGAGAACCAACAAAACTTACAAACCATCTTTAATTCAACAACCAATGCTTTTATTATAACCAACCT
>QNER01000625.1 GCA_003646175.1 Candidatus Parabeggiatoa sp. nov. 1 | reverse complement strand
TGCGGCTCCCCTTTGCGGTTGTCCCCGCTTTGCAGCGCCCTTTCACCAAACATCATCATGGTATGGCACTTTCCGCTTTATTGCACAAACTGTGATATCTTCGAGCAATGTGCGTAACATCAGGGTGGTAAGTATACCTCAGAGGTTTGACAAACCTCTGAGGCTTGAGCCAGAGTTTATCTGGTTCGCTATACAATTTTGGGTAGCCCTGTACATGTAGTGATTTTACGGATGCTATCCCTCTGAGGGATAGTATCCGTTTAAGTGTCATCACTACTTTTACTGGACTACCCAATTTTGTTGGTGCAAATAAACTATGAATAGAGCCATTAAGTCATAGTTCTTATGCCATTGATGATATTCGCATTAGGGACAGCCCTAATCACCTTACCACCAACGACCCCAAGAAGGGTAACCGCCGTAATAGGGGTAACCGCCATAATAGGGGTAACCGCCGTAATAAGGATAACCACTGCCGTAATAAGGATAACCACCCCATCCACCGGGATAACCACCCCATCCGCCTGGGCTCATCCATCTCATGGGATTCCACCAGGCCTGTGCATCCTGTGTTGGGACGAGCGTTGTACTTCCAAGAATTAACACTACTGCTAGTGCTGTTAAGAATTTTTTCATAGCACATTTCCTCACAAGTTAGATAACAATTTCATCGGTTTAAGTATCAACATATTGAGACAACACATTGATAGATATGTGGACGATAAAGTCACACCCCTTTTATTCGCTTAGTTTGCGTTCAGGGTTACTTAGTGGTGGATTTTAGGAAATCCAGATGTTTGAACTATTTAAAAATCCCAACTTTCAATTGAAAGTTCAATCGAAAGGGGCAGACAAAGTCAAATGAGCCTATTGCTAAAAAAATGGGTAACATATAATAGGTAATGAGCAATAGGCAATGAGTGTTTCAAAACTTGTTCACATTGATGTTGAACGGAGGTAGGTGGATTCGCGGTAGCGTAATCCACCAAAACGCTATATTTCTGCTTTCGCAGGAATGACGGCCTAGTGCCTTGTCAGTTTTCGTTTTGGAAAAACCAAATTGACAAAGCACTAGTACACGATCGCTCCAATTCTCGTACCACCCCTTCGATGCGGGCTTGCGCGTGGGATTGCCCCTACAATCTATATTTTTATTGTAGGGGCAATCCTTTCTCGGAATCCGTTTTTCTAGAAAAACTTTTGCCTCGAATATGGTTGCCCCTGTTTTCCTGTGGTATGGAAACTTCCGCTTTCATGTACTAGTACTTTGTCATTTTTCTATTGACGGGTAACAGGAGTCGGCCAGATTTTTCGATGAACCGCCCAAACTAAAGTTTGGACTCCAGCCGACAAAACCAAATTGGCAGCGTACTAGGGGTAGTCATTCACCAAAACGCTAGATTCCTGCGAAAGCAGCAATGACGACGGCCTAGCGATAAACGTCATTCACCAAAACGCGATTACAAAGTAAATTATAGTGATTAACAAGATATTGAACCGGGCTCCCAATCCGATTTTAAAAAAATCGGATTTCTGTCATGGTAACAATCTATAACGACTACACGTTTGAACGTAATTTTTGCTTATAATCTTGATAAATATGCCAAACTTGTGACCATACAGGCCCCGGTTGTCCCGCGCCAACGGGCTTATCATCAAGAGTAATCACTGGTATAATTTCGCGAGTAGAACTTGTGATCCAAATCTCATCGCTTCCGCGTAACTGGGCTTCGGGAATGTCTGCTTCACGATAAGGGAGTTGAGCGGCTTGCATGGCTTCAATAATTAAATCGCGGGTAATTCCCGGTAAAATGAATTGGCTATTGGGTGGCGTAATGGCTACCCCGTCAACCACAATAAATACATTACTCGCCGCCCCTTCCATCGCGTAACCCTCACGAATTAAAATCGCCTCAGCCGCCCCAACTTCAACCGCTTCCTGACGCAACAAGACATTAGCTAACAACGCGATTGATTTGATATCGCAGCGTTGCCAGCGCGTATCAGTACGGGTAATGGCTTTTGCCCCCAGGGAAGGGGGCAATATGGAAGCAGGCTCACTCATCATAAACACAGTTGGCACAACAGGTTCGGGAAAATTATGGTTACGTTTTGCAGGGCCGCGTGTCACTTGCAGATAAATAGATTGATCACCACCATTGTTACGATCAACTAAGGTTTCCAACCTTTCAAGCCACTGCTGACGGCTCAACGGATTATGTAACTTAATGCTTGTTAAGCTATTTTCTAAACGTTGCAAGTGTTCTTGCAGCCTAAAAAGACGGCCTGCATAAACTGGAATGACTTCATACACGCCGTCACCAAAAATAAAGCCCCGATCTAAAACCGGCACCCGTGCCTCAGAAAGAGGCAAAAATTCACCATTAAGATAAACAATCATAATTGGGTTTAATAAAAGAGTAATAAAAAAGAATCCATCAACTTGTTCCAAAGATTACCCACTTCAACTTCAGTTAGCGCGACAAGCGGACGTTCTGAAATCACCTGACTACCCAAACTAATTTGAAGTCGGCCGTATGTTTTTCCGGCTGTGACAGGTGCCATAATGTGTCTATTAATGTGCCCGGTCGCATTTAATTGTGTCTGTTGGCCTTTAGGTATAGTGACATATAAAGGTTCAGAAAGTCCCAGTTGTAATTGTTCGGTGTTGCCTTGCCATACTCTTTCAATGTCAAGAGGTTTATACGCTTGATATAGACGGTAGGTTTCAAAAAAACGAAAACCGTAGTCAAGCATTTTTTCACTTTCTTCAGCCCGCACTTTTTCGTTTTTAGTGCCCATCACAACCGAAATCAAGCGCATCTCACCCTGTTTAGCTGAGGCGACTAGACAATAACCGGCCGCTTCGGTATAGCCCGTTTTCATGCCATCCACTTTTATCCCCACTATGGGGGGTTCGCGTCGTAGTAGCAAATTGCGATTTTGTTGAGGAATGTTGTTATAGGTAAATTCTGGTTCTGAATACCAGCGATAATAGTCAGGAAAATCGCGTATCAAGAATTCGGCTATACGGGCAGTATCGCGGGCGGTGCTGTAGTGTTGTTTATCAGGTAGCCCAGTACTATTCATATAATGGGTACTTGTTAAACCAAGGCGTTGTGCTTGTTCATTCATCAAAGTCGCAAATGCTTCCTCACTACCGGCTATAAATTCGGCTAGTGCCACACTCGCGTCGTTACCCGACTGAATAATCATTCCCTTTAGCAAAAGTTCTACCGAGACAAGGGCATCGACTTCAATGTACATGCGTGAACCGGACATACGCCACGCTTTTTTGCTAATTTTAACGGTGTTGGTGAGTTTAATTTTGCCCGCACGAAGTTTCTGAAATACTAAATAAGCTGTCATTAACTTAGTTAAGCTGGCCGGTTCAAGACGTTCATCAACATTTTTTGCCATTATCACCTTGTCGCTGTGAAAATCTTGCAGAATGTAAGCATAAGCAGCAATTTGTGGTGCTGGCACAGAAGTCGCAAAAGTGAAGATAGGCTGCAATAAAGTCAAACCTAACAGTAGCGAACTTAACATCTTCATATTGGGAAAGGGGAATGGGTAATGGGTAATGGGGAATAGGGAACGGGGAAGAATTAATTGGCTTCAATTCCCAATCTTTGCCCGCTTTGAGAGCGATGCTGTGTGTCAAATATCCCATTTCCCCATTTCCACGGTTTGAATACCTCTATTGGTTTGTAGGGACTACCATTTTTGTTTCTCTATGTATCTCAGAGGCGGTGAAAAATTTGGGTTAAAAAAGTAGTCTTTGAAAATTATTCCAGGTTTCAAAAACCTGTCAGGTTTATACCACTACGAAACGGCCAAAAAACGAATATTTTCACAGCCGGAAAGTGGAACAAAGTGCCCTTTGTGTGTATATCTAACTTGGGCTGTCATTCAGAGCGAATACAAGGAAACTTGAGGTTTTAAGATTTCTCTGTTCATCTACTTCCAAAGTGTTGCAGCTTAAAAGGTAGCCAGTTTTTTAGATAAATAGTAACTACTCAGCACCGAAGTGTGCGAATTATTATAGCCTGTGCTTTGAAAAGGTGCAGGTGTTTATGATTTAAAGCCCTGAAAACGCATTAAAATAGGTTCCCAGGGCGCAGCCCTGGGCTTTAATAAAGCGCCCTTTCAGGGCTGAGTAGTTACGATAAATAAATAATTTCAGTTAGAAAACCTTATAAATGGGTGAAAAGGGCGCAGCAAAGGGCTCTAATAAAGTGCCCTTTCAGGGCTGAGTAGTTACGATAAATAAATCATTTCAGTTTCAAAGGTTTTGCCCTAAATATTTATTCATTTTTCTGAGCGTATATGGCAATCTCCTGAGCCAATTGATAAACTGCCATTGCATAACGTTTACTGCGATTATAACGGGTAATAACGTAATAATTCTGGAAACCGACCCAATAGGTAGTCCCGTTTTCGGTTTCTAAATCGACAAACATGCAATCCATGTTATTTGGCTCATCACCATAATACAACAATCCTTTTTCCTTCAGTTGTTGCAAAGTGTATTGTGGATTGAAATCTAAAGCGAGCAAAGTTTCCACCGCATTGGGACGCACTTGAGCTGCCTTAATCACCGGTTGTCCGGTTTGCCAGCGATGTTGGTGGAAATAATTAGCAACACTACCTATGGCATCGGTGTTATTTGTCCAAATATCACGTATGCCATCGCCATCAAAATCCACGGCATAACGACGAAAGCTGCTAGGCATAAACTGCCCTATGCCCATCGCGCCTGCATAGGAGCCTTTTAGTTCTAGCGGATTTAATCCCTCTTCGCGTGTCAGCAACAAATAGTGTTCCAATTCTTCTCGAAAAAAGTCAGCGCGTCTCGGATAATTAAAAGCTAATGTGGTTAATGCGTCAAGAACGTGATGATTGCCTTTATATTGACCATAAAGGGTTTCTACCCCAATAATAGCGACAATTATCTCAGCAGGCACACCATAAAGCCTTTCCGCTCGTTTGATGGCTTCAGCATTGTTTTGCCAAAATTTCCCCCCCTTTTTGATACGCTTGGGATTGATAAAAATCCGCCGATATTCATACCACGGTTTCGCTTTGCTGGGTGGACGGGATATCGCTTTGAGGATACTTTTCTCTACCTTGGCTTTATCAAGCAACTGAGTTAAATCAAATTTATCAAAGCCATGCCGAATAACCATATCATCAATAAATGTCTCTTGACTGATGATGGTTGCC
>QNER01000624.1 GCA_003646175.1 Candidatus Parabeggiatoa sp. nov. 1 | reverse complement strand
TTTCAGTTCAGTTAAAAACCTTCGAGGTTTGCCGAACCTCGAAGGTTTTGCCCTAAATATTTTTCTAAACGTCTATAGAACGAAATATTTAACATTGTTCCCAAGGTAGCTCGTGAAAACGCCACCCGCTTGAGGTGCTGCGGTGATGGTTAGCATCCAACGGGCCTTCAAAACCTTCCGCAATGTGATAGACATAGGTAAAGTCGTCTTTAATTAAAGCGTTGCCGGCATCTAAAGAACGACGACCACTGCGACAAATCAGGATAACCGGGACAGCATCTATTTCGCTATTTTCAGCATCGTAAACAACACCGCCCAGCATCAATTTACGCACGTCCGCGGCAAAACGGGTGTTGATTTGCCAATCAGGTTCATCTATCCAAGGAATATGTATTGCGCCTTTAGGATGACCTATAAACAAGTATTCCATCTTAGAACGTATATCAATCAACACCGCTTTGGGGTTATCTTGCAACATTTGCCAAGCTTCTTCAGGCGTTAAGGACATAATACTAGAATCACTCATAATTATTTTTCTCTGTGGTAACGGGTAATGGATAATAGGCGAACGATTTTTTACAATTTCTAAAGAGTCTCATACTTTGTTCCCTTGAAAAGGGCGAAAATGAAACAAGAGGTTGTACAAAGTTCGTATTTCTATTGACGTTGAATCACATCCGCCTAAAAAAATCAATCCGTCAAATCCGTCAATCAGTTGTACTTCCAATGTTGAATCACATCCGCCTAAAAAAATCAAATCAATCCGTCAAATCCGTCAATCAGTTGTACTTCCAATGTTGAACCACATCCGCCTAAAAAAATCAATCCGTCAAATCCGTCAATCAGTTGTACTTCCAATATAGAGAGTGTCTATTCATCATTCGTTCCAGGCGAACCTTGCACAGATCATTCAAACACCTTCACTGCCCTTGAGAGGCTCTACAATTTTACGAATGACAGATTTGGTATTCTCTTGAGATAAAAGTTCTACTTCAAGGCGGACACTACCTGCAGTGACCACTTTAACTTGTGTACCAACAGGACAATCGGAGCCTTCTACGCGCCAAGTACTATCATCAACCAAAATTTTACCGACACCATTGACAATGGCTTCACTCACCGGATAGGCGCGTCCTACTAATTCAGAACCGCGCTTGTTGAGATAAGGTTGATCGTTACTCAGTGGATGTTTGCCCAAGTACAAACGGCCAAAAATAACACTGACAATTGATATCATTGCCAAAATTATGACTTGATATTCAAAGCTGAGCATCGGGAATAATAGCATGAGAAAACCAAGGGCAGCGGCCGCAATCGCTGGCCATAAAAAGAAAGAACCAAAGGTGCCCAGTGCTACGAATTCCAACATTAACAGCGCAACGGCAAGTATCCACCAATGTATGTAGCTGACTTCCATCACTTGTTACTCCTTGCTGTCATTAATGACAACTTATTTGTTTTTGTTTCCATAAGAAGCTTCTTTGATAATTTCTTTAATACCCGCAATTGCGCCTATGATACCAGCGGTTTCCAAAGGCATTAACAGAAGCTTTGTATTGTCGGAAGTGGCGAGGCGATTGACCGCTTCCATGTACTTGATGGCTACCAAATAATTCACAGCTTGCATATTGCCCCTTGTTATCGCTTCCGAGAGCATATCGGTGGCTTTTGCTTCGGCTTGTGCGAAGCGTTCTCTCGCTTCCGCATCACGGAAAGCCGCTTCTCTACGCCCTTCCGCTTCTAAAATGATGGCTTGTTTTTCACCTTCTGCCTGCAGAATTTCTGCTTGTCGTTGTCCTTCTGCTTCCAAAACGCTGGCCCGTTTATCACGCTCCGCTTTCATTTGCCGTGCCATGGCATCGACCAAATCTGGGGGCGGCGCAATATCTTTAATTTCGACACGCAGCACTTTCAGACCCCAAGGCGTAGAAGCATCATCCACAACTCGGAGCAATTGCGTGTTAATGATATCGCGTTTAGAAAGTGCCTCATCCAGAACCATTGAACCCAGAACGCTACGAATATTAGTCATCGTCAGGTTCAAGATAGCGTTAGTGAGGTTGTTGACTTGATAGGCCGCTTTGGGGGCATCGATGATTTGATAAAATACCACCCCGTCCACGCGCACCAAAGCATTGTCTTTCGTGATAACATCTTGAGCTGGGATATCCATAACTTCTTCCTTCATACTCAATTTTTTGCTAATCACGTCGATAGCCGGGATGATAATATGTAACCCCGGATCAAGGGTTTTGGTGTACTTACCAAAACGCTCAACTGTCCATTCTTGCCCTTGGGGTATAGATTTTACCCCCATAAAGACTAATATCACGGCCATTGTTAGGAAGATAACCACAAAAATTGTAAAATCGTGACCCAAAATCTCCAGCATATATATTCTCCGTAACTTGATGATTATTATTTACTCATGTTACGCACTCAGCTTCTTTAAGCCTTGGGATAAATCCCAAGGCTAATAGCTAAAGTCGGCTAAAGCCGACTTCGTTGAGAGTTTTAGTCACCTTTAGGTTTTTTCGCTTTTAGCCTTGGGATTTATCCCAAGACTTTTGGAAAGGAAGTTCAGTGCGTAACATGAGTTATTTATACTAAATGCCTATTTCCCACAATCCTCTTTCAAAAGGCGGAATATTTCTCAATCCTTGCAGCCTCTTTCCAGTGCCCAAACCAAAATTCCCGATGACTAATTCCCAATTCCTAACGCGGTTTTTGCGGATGAAAGCTGATGAAAGCCGATTATTGTGCTTTGAAAACCAAGATGGTTTTACAAACGGTTTTTGGTAAAATTAATGATAAATCAACTTATTTTTAATAAATTCAAGCGATTTATAAAATATTCGGGCTCATTTTAGTTTATGAACTCGCACACTATAATATTATTTTTAATTGAACATGACGTACTATAGCCCGTCATATAAATCGGTTGGCTTCAAGGCTGCCCAAAATCCAAAAATTCAAAACGGAAAAACGCCATGTCAGAAATCAAAAAACCGCCAAAATCACTCTTGCGTTGTGTTGGACGTGCCATTGAAGATTATGCCCTGATTAAAGCAGGGGATTGTGTGTTATTAGGGCTTTCGGGCGGTAAAGATTCCTTGTCTCTGCTACATATTTTGGCACATTTGCAACGTTATGCCCCCATCCGTTTTGAACTGGGGTGCCTCACGGTGGATCCACAAATACCGGGTTTTGACCCTTCGCCACTTAAAACTTATCTCGCTGACTTGGGAATTACCCATTTTTACTGCACACAGCCCATCATGGAAGAAGCGAAAAAACATCTCATCAGAAAATCGTTTTGTGCCTATTGTGCGAGGATGAAACGGGGTATTATGTATCGTATCGCCCGTGAGCAAGGCTATAACGTTCTAGCGTTAGCGCAGCATCTTGATGATTTAGCAGAAAGTTTTTTAATGTCAGCCCTGTACAGCGGCAGTTTACAAACCATGAAGGCGCATTATACCAATGATACTGGTGATGTGCGTGTGATACGTCCGCTCGTCTATGCCCGTGAAAGACAAACGGCTGATTTTGCAAAGGTGGCTCAATTGCCCGTGATTGAAGACAGTTGTCCGGCTTGTTTTGTCGCGCCAACGCAACGTGAACATGTCAAAGGTTTGCTTGCCAGTGAAGAACGTGAGCATAAAGATGTATTTCAAAATCTTCTACATGCGATGCGCCCGTTAATGGTGAGGCAAAACCCACCTTCCTCACCCCAACCCTCAAAGGAGCAAATCTAATTACGTTAGTTCTACTTTATTTTTCAATAAGTTACGAAACTTTTTTTAAATCATAAACTTATATGTCATTTATTGATTATACTCGATGTTCAAGTTCTTGCTCTGGGTTGTGTTGCCCCTATTAACCAGGTAGTTACACTGGCTATAATAATACGCCCCTTTGGGACTGAGCCCCTTTGGGGCGACGTTAATATAGCCAGGGGGTGCGACACGTTTTCTTAGGAACTTGAAGTAATTCAGGCCAACAGGAAGGATTCCAATAAGGAATTACAATTAAGTTGAAAGGCTACTCCCGCTGTATTACTCGGCGAAAGCATAACTTACCCGTCTGGATATGAGAATATGTCTGGTATTTGGATATAGCCGGGAATAATGGCGGCTAGAAATGTAGATATAAACATTTTCCCGTCTGCTAATTGTATATGATGAACTGCTTCGTTCAGTTGCGGAATAAAACGCCTTTACTATAGAAAAGGATATATATCAGTTATACCTTTATATGTGTGAAGAAGTGAAAATGCTCTAAAACACTCAGTAATTAACCAGGCACATAGGCGTAGAGCAACCATCATCGTGACAGATAAGTAAAGCCAGTAACATGAAACGTGGTAAACCATTACAAGGGTTAGAACTTGAAAAGGTTCAGATAAAAACGGTCTTAGACATAAGATACGCTAGTAATGGCAGAGGATTGGATAAAAAGCTTTCTGTCAATTGTAATGATTGATATAAGCCCACTTATTCACTGTATATAGTAAAAAATGTTAATCTATAGTAGGAGCATCACGATGATAAAGGAGAAAATCCTCCCCAAGTCGATTAAGCTACAACATGCAATGTTGACCGATTACAGAGAAGCATAGCAATTGCAATAAAGTATTGTAATGTTGGTAAGACAACACTGTATGGAGAGGAGCGGTATGAGGTAAAAGTCTCACGTACCGTTTTGAAGACGAGTCTGTATTGGAAACTTTGCAGGCTTAGTCTAACCTTTGCGGCTGGTTGATAGGTTTCAAAAACTTGAACATCGAGTGAGTTATAAATAACTATTTTAACATATTAAGCCCTTATGACTATAATGGTAATAAGGTGCTTTTCACAGACTTTCTCTCGATTAAAGCAGCCATTTCCCGGAATATGGGAAGAGCATCGTTTTTAACTTATTGATAAAAAAAAGAATATATACAATCAATTGATTATATTCAATAATTTTATAACTATTTGATATTTAAAGTTGAACTCACGTTAATTGTGAATTGAATTGTGAATTGTAAGGCATCCTTCAAAAGCAGTTGAGCGTTTGCCCATAAGGCAAGGGCAATAGGTAATGGGTAACGATTAATAGATAGCTTGCATTAGAAACCGGTTTAAAATCAAAAAACCGTCTTAAAAATGCCATTACCTTTTTTCTACAAATATCAAAAATCTTTGAATTCAACCAACAAAAAGCCAAAAACCTATTCCCTAA